>CAYMPA010000046.1:0-18941 GCA_964392105.1 uncultured Enterobacteriaceae bacterium | reverse complement strand
GACACTTTTCCTTACGCTCACTGGCATGGCTAAAACTCACCATGATTAATGCCATTGCTGGATCATGATACGTATAATTTGGGGAATTGGAAAAATATCCGATACCAAGCGCAAATACAGTAAACGCAACAATCTGTCTAATGAGAATTCGTAGCTCAGGCATCCACATTCCCACTATTTTCTTTTGTCTCAGCCTGGTTTTCAGCTTGTATTGATGCCAGCTTGTTCAGGCGCAAACGAAATGCCGTTAATTCCCTGAAAAATTCCTCACGCCGGGTAAGTCCTGCCCAGTACTTACCGAGCCGTTCTGTTATTGCACCCTTGCGCAAATGAGGTTTACGTTCAGCGATCCGTGCCTCAATCTTTTTGATACCCAGGCGGAAGTAACAATCCCCTTCACGGCAACCCGTCAGGAAGATACCGTCAGCAATTTTTTTTGATATTATGAAATCGACAAATGAGAGAGGTAACATACCAATACAAGGCATCGTCACAACGCCGATGTCAGTATCTTCTACTTCTGCTGGATCGAGGCTGTTTTGGCAACCATAGAGAATAATCCTGCTATCCCCTGTCAGCTTATCTGATGCCGTGATTGTCTTTTCCTTTAATTCTTTTATGACATCTGTCGGAAGCTCTATGCCGGCTGGTTGTTCGACTCTTCTTTTGAAGGGTGTTGCTGTAGGACAGGCCCCTACACAAATCCCGCAACTGGGACAATGACTGGCATCAACCACGGCTTCTTGTCGGTATACTTTGCCATCACTACGTGGTTCCATACTAATCGCACTAAAAGGACAATCTACTGCACAACGGGTACAACCATTACAGTTATCAAGATTGACAACTGCAACCGGGGCACGTTTTCCGGGTGGGATCCACGGCATCATCATTAACAGCACCGTTGCACCAATAAGAACGATCCAGGCGGTCACCCCCGGAACGGTGTCCAGTACCGGATATAGTGGCATATAAAACCAGTCCAGATTAACTGTGGCAGGTACAATATTTAAATCGGCGGGGGGTTGGCTCAGTGCCGGTTTGGCAATAGACATTACCAGCATCATGATAAATGTACCTGCAGCCAACTCCATTGGCGGGTTAACCTTGGGCGAGGCATGTCTTTGAATATGGATCCACATAATAAATAACAGGAACAGTGGTACAGCGATATGGAGAAAGACCATCAATGTAAAAAATCGTCCGCTCAACTGTGCATCAGACAGAAAATTACGCGCAATGGCTTCACCAAAAAACGGAAGTGAATCAAATAATTCGGCCGTTGTAATTGCAATATATTGTGCAAGTTGATCCCAGACCATCCAGTAACCGGAAATACCTGCGGCAAATACAAACCAGAGCATAGGGACTCCGGTAAACCAGGCAAACCAGCGCGTACTTCGAAACCGGTCCATAGCAAATTCACGTAACAGATGCACCATCATCATCACTACCAGGGCATCAGAGGCATATCGGTGCAAACTGCGCATGATACCCCCTGCATACCATTGTTCATGAGTCAGGTATTCCAGGGAATCATAAGCCTGGGTAACACCCGTGTCGAAAAAGATATACAGATAAATACCGCTGATGATGACGATCCAGTAATAGAACCAGCCAAGTGCACCAAGTTGATAAAAGGGATTCCATTTAGCTCCAAAAACAACATCGAACCAGTCTTCAATATATTCGAATCCTGTCCGTAATAATTTTTTATTCAGTGTTAACACGCGTTATGTTGACCCATTGATTTTATTATTCTGGCGCCAGGCACGCACAATAAATGTAGCAATAGAACCAAGAATGAATATGCCAATGGTTATTCCAATAAAGATTGAGTAATCAAATTCATAACGACCGCTCTTGGGATCATAAATAGTGCAAAATAAGCGTATATTATTTATCCAGCCGTCCACTATATTTGATTCAGTGTGATTACCAAACACAAGTTCCTTTAACGGTTCGACCAGTATTGGTGGATCGTATTTTGCACCATAAATTTGTCTATAAATTTTCCCGTCAGCATCAAGCAAGGTTATCTGTGACAGATGGTCAAATCCTTTGGGTGATTCAAAAAAGATAAAGCCCACATCATTACTAAAGGTTTCAATGGTATCTTTATCGGTACTTAGAAAATCCCAGGCTGAAATATTAATATTTCGTTCCCGGGCAAACAGATGCATACGTTCCGGACTGTCTACGGCCGTATCAAATCCGACTGTTATAACTGAAAAACTGTCTTCACCCAGGGCCTCCCGGGCAATCTTTACGACCTCGGCCAGGTAGTTGGTCAATGTCGGACAGATATGATGACAACTGGTATAGATTAAACTTATGACCAGCGGTTTACCTCGATATTGGGTAATATCGATTGGTTTCTTATCCTGGTCTACAAATTTATAACTGCCTATTGTCCGGTTCAGTGCTGCCTGGCTATATTCAAATGCTTTCTGTTTATCGTATTTATCCGATGTATGGGTATCATGACTTGCTGACAGGACTTCGGAAGAAAATAGAAATAAAAAAACAAAACCAATGATTGTTAAATATGAAAAATTGATTGTTTTATTATTGTTAGAACATACTGCATTAATTAAATGAAATGACACATGATACCCACAATAATTAAGCTAATAACACATCCAGGACACATGCGCATAATAATAAAGTTAGTTGAATTAATGAAGCATGGAAATTTGTTCGTGCGGTCTTTATTGAGGGGGAACGTACCAGTTCATAACTTGTCTTGAGAAAGTAAAGGCCTCCAGCAAATGCGCCTGAAAGATAGACCCAGCCTAATCCATATGCAAACGGTAGTATTGAAACCAGAACCAATGCCAATGTATGGGCGAAAATTATTTTTGCTGCAACTGCTTTATCAAAAACAGCAGGTAACATGGGTACACCTGCTTGTTTATAATCATTTGCAAAAACAAATGCCAGGCTCCAGAAATGGGGTGGTGTCCAAAGAAACAAAACAACAGCCAACAATACAGGCGCCATGGATAGTGCAGGATCAACAACTGCAGCGCCACCGAGTACTGCAAAACTACCTGACAAACCGCCTATGACGATATTGAGCCAGGTACGTCGTTTTAACCAGACGGTATATACAACACCATAGGTAAAAGCGCCGAGAAAGACATAGAGCGCTGTAACCGTATTGATCGCCAATGACGTTGACAACACAGAGATGAGCAGCATCAGGCCGATAACAGATAACCAGTAACCATCAGCCTGAAATCGACCTGTGACAAATGGCCGATTTCGTGTGCGTTTCATCCTGGCATCAAGATCACGTTCTACGAATTGATTGAATGCGCCAGCACTCGCAGATGAAAGCAGGATAGCAAACGAAAACAGGACTATCTTCCATATCTCCGGTGTTGTTCCAGGCGTAATAGCGAGGCCCGCAAGCCCTGTCAACATGATTGCAAAACCAATCCTGAGCTTACAGACAGACACTATCTCACTAATTACGCCGGACATAACACCAATACCTGATACTTAGCGAAGTGGCCACACCTCAGCGAGGTATTTCCAGTTCACATAGTAATAAAGCACGAAGGTAATAAAAAAGACACCGACCAGGACCAAGGTTCCCGGAACTGCTGGATGCTCTGCGCTACCATACTCACCCACTGCCGCGGCTTCTGGAGCTTCAGCCTTTACTTCTTCAGTGCTGCTTTCGATGCGTTTACCAAACAAGATTGAACCAACAACTACAACGATAAAGATCACACCTCCAAGTCCTGCCAAAAGTGCACTTAATCCATTCAAGCCCATCATTAGATTGGCTGCACCAGGAAAATCATAGGGAAGCACCGCCTGGGCCTGTGAGATATCCCAATGCCGTCGTGGCACACCCAAGGTCCCGGCACCCATCATAAACAGCGAAATACCAGCCACACCCACTCCAAACAGATAAGGTTGAACCTTGGCCCAGCCGGGCAGGATCAATTCACGTTGAAAGATGAGCGGTACCAATAGATAGGTCACCGCCATAAAGGCAAGTGTGGTTCCAGCTACCACGGTCGCATGGAAATGACCGGGAACATATAACGTGTTATGAATAATCAGGTTGATCTGCTCAGTACCCATTACGACACCCGAGATACCACCAAGAAACCCGAAAAAGATGATCGAGAGAAACATCCCCGAGAAAGCCGGATTTCCCCATGGGGCTTTGCGTAACCATTCGAAAAGACCATTATTATAGCCTTTTTTACGTTGTGCCGCTTCGATCTGCCCTGGAACTGTCAAGCCGTGTATCATGCTACCGAGTACCGCCAGATAGATAGCGTAACTGGTATTAAAGACCTTCCACTCAGAACTGATACCCGGATCAACCA
Organism: uncultured Enterobacteriaceae bacterium; assembly: GCA_964392105.1. GTDB lineage: Bacteria > Pseudomonadota > Gammaproteobacteria > Eutrophobiales > Eutrophobiaceae > UBA7359. Next base: position 14,589 of record CAYMPA010000046.1, on the reverse strand, counting down.
GTAAATGATGCGCACTGGCGAGTTGCAGAAACAGGATATACAAAAAGAAAGCGAATCTACTGACCTTTTCTGATAAAGGTTTCGCGCCTAACACCACTGCAGATATCAGATACCAGATGGATATGTGCGCAGCTACATTAATCTGTTGTGATGAATGTCCAAACGCCCAAAACACTGTCCGGTACATCAGGGTATCAATATGGTTGACATAGCCGAGAGACCAAAGCAATGTTGGTATCAGAATAATTGCGCCGGATGCAATGGTAAAAACGGCAATAATGGCCGCGGTGATGGCACCAAAGGTGACTAATGGTACAGAACCTTTATAAGTACGTTCGTTCTTTGCCACGACCAGGGTCCCAAAAAAGACAAAGCAGCCAATTAAGGCACCGACAGCAAAGAGTATGATCCCCGCATAAAAAGAGGGGTCTGCCTTCATCGGCACATAGGAGGTAAACATCACACTGGAACCACCCATTAGCACCGCCACATTAGTGACAACAGCACCGACGAGCATCAATCCAAAAGCGGCCCATGCCCACCTCGGTGTGGCTAATCGTGACCCCAGAAGGACAGCTGATGCGAAATATAATACGGCCATTTCAAAGAAAATAATCCAGACCACAAGCACATCTAAGCCATGTGCAGTCAGGGCCAGATAAAACCAGTCGGCAGGAAGTAAATGGACGGCCTTCCAACGTGTCAGTGCCACCAATATTCCAAAGAGTCCTCCCACAGCAAGAAAGACGACTGCTACAACAGCATTGGCTTTAATCAGATTTTCGGCTGATTTATAAACGCGCAACCCTGTTGTTTGGCATATTCTGTATTGTTCATTCGTTGCCATTTCTTATGTCCCCTCGTTGTCGACTATATACATCCTGCCCAGCATGGTGTGATGACCAATACCGCAAAATTCGTTACACACAATTCCGAACTCTCCGGATTGTTCAGGTGTAATTGTGACAACCATTTCGTAGTCAGGGTGTATTTGCAAATTGATATTTACCGGTTGTAAGGAAAAACCATGCATCCAGTCCAGAGAAGAGAGATGCAGTCGATAAGTTTGCCCTTTTTCCAACTCCAGAATCGGCCACCACTGCCAGAGTCGCGCTATCAGATAGACATCTTCCCCTGCTGGTGGATGTACAACTGGATATCCCGATTCTTCGCGAACCTGATATTTTTCTATCATAGCTTCGGTCTTGGCGGAATAGTCTTCAGCAGTGATGTGATAGGCTTCGTTGGACAGGTTTTGTTCACCATAGATATGCCAGAAAATCATTGTGAAAAACATGAACAATCCCCAGATAAATGCGATGATGACCCAAATAAGCTCGGATTTTGGAATAGGTTCATTCCACCAGAGTTTTTCTGTTGGAGGGCTAACTGACATAGTGTTATCTCCTTAGATTATTATTTTGCTATTGGGATTGTGACGATTTCCATTACGCCCCAGATAATGTAAAAAACGGTTGGAATAGTGACGCCGATAAAGAGCAATAGAAATGGGTTATCCAGTATCTGCTGCATCACCGGTATTTTTTCCTGATTCTCGGTAGCTTGTTCGTCTGATTCGGCCATATCCCCTCCCAATATCTATTAACTAGATTGATTCATTATATTAAGTAGTATAATCGGCGCATTACAGCGCAACTACACCCTTTATGTAATTGACATAGATCAATTACATCATTATTTTGCATTGAATTATCAGATGAAACCCAACAGCTATTTTCTGTAACTTATTGATTTGTCAATATGTATTTTAATATCGCAAAACTTGTTACAGCAAGAAAAGCGATTATGAAGAAAAAAATAACACTACGGTGTTTATATCGACGACCGGCATTTAACTCCATGCGTTGAAGCAACCAATCTGAAATCAGATATAACAGTATAGCTGCGATTGTATAGTAAAGTGATTGTATCAATGATTTAAGTTTATAAATTTAATTTAAAGTCTAACATTGTAATTTTTTAATCATTCAATGATATTTGTAGTACCAACGTATTTTAATAAAAATAGCTTTAGCCGGTTTTTTTTATTGTTTGGCAGAGATAGGGGCTACAAAATACACACCCATATGCGGGAATTTTTATATTTGGCGGTGGTCTGCAGTCTCAAGCTATTTAGTCTCAGTTAAATTTCCCTGCTAATGGGAATAATACAGGGAAATTATTCAGATTTTCAGAGTAAAAAACAAATTATCGAAATAGCCACCATCAGCAACATGATAAGCACAAATTTCTTGATCTTAATTTGAAAAGGGGCGTGCGAAAGGACTCACATATGGAAATGTCGACGATAAACGTGCAGCCGTTGTAATGTTGATATCCTGATTCGGATATAAATGTCCCAAGAGCAGTATGGCTATATTGGGAATGTCTAGGGAAGCTTTACATCAAATTGAAAATCTTTTCCGAAATCCAATCACCTGGACCGGCACATAACACCGTTAAGTCTTTCATAACATATAAAATATCTTTTTTTGTCAGGTAATTAAATTTACTTCCCGCATACTTCTAATGCCTTAAGCCATATATGATGGCATGTCCTGTCTTTTCTACCCAGATTTTCACATTGTTTCTTTTTCCATAATTCGAGTTTTAATAATGCCCTAATCACCGGTAATGAACCACATAACTCAATAGATTCGTCAGCATGATCCATACATGATTGATAAAAATACCTGTTTTCAAGAAAACAACTTGTTTCTGTACAGATACGCCCACCTTTTGTTACTTCATTTAAACAATCAAGTGTTGTTCTATTTTTGGCATACTCGGCACCCTTTTTTTTTGCTTCATTTACGACCATAAAAGTAGCAACTATGGCCACGATAGTTGACAAAGCAATGAACACCCCTATTAATTTCCCTGCCAGGCCTTTTTTCATTTTTTAGTTCGTCTTAAGTATCCATTACCTGATGTACTGGTTCGTCATTCGGACCTAATCGCCAATTATGAAGCCGTTCTGCCAGGCGTAATAGACTTGTTGGTGCATGGTCACGTTTCCACGCTCCTGCAGCGTATTTATTTGCTTCTGCCATAGTCGGATAGATGTGTATTGTGCCGAGTATTTTATTTAGACCAATACTGTGTTTCATGGCTAAAACATATTCTGCAATCAATTCCCCTGCATGCTTACCAACAATTGTAACACCAAGAATAATGTCTTTACCTGGTACAGTTAGTATTTTTATGAATCCATGACCAGCCTCTTCCGTGATCGCCCGATCCAGTTCATTTAGCTTAAATATGGTGACTTCATGGTCAATTCCTTTCTCTTTCGCTTCCTGAACATTCAGGCCAACCCTGGCAACTTCAGGATCGACAAAGGTGGTCCATGGAATAATTGAATAATCGACCTTGAACTTTTTTATAAATCCAAATAATGCATTTACAGATGCATACCAGGATTGATGTGCTGCCGTATGAGTAAACTGATACGGCCCGGTCACATCACCACTGGCATATATAGTTGGTATACTTGTTTGCAAATATTCATCGGTTTCAATCGTACCATTTCCTCTTAGTTGTATCCCCATCTCCTCAAGGCCCAAGTCAGATGTATTAGCTTGTCTACCAATAGCAATCAAAATTTCATCAAACGGTAATTCCGCATCATTTTTTTCAAAATGATCACATACCAACAATTTTTCATCTTCGACAATTTTTACTGCTTTGGCAGTATGACTAACACGTAAATTGATCCCTTCATCTCGAATACGCTCCGAAATTTCTGAAGAAACGTCATAATCTTCTCTTGGTAAAATCCTTGAACCCATCTCGACTAATGTAACAGAGCTTCCTAATCTGGAAAAAGCCTGTGCTAATTCACATCCAATAGGACCGCCTCCCAGAACAATTAGCCTTTTTGGCAGTTGTTTTAACTCCCAGACAGAATCTGAAGTCAGATAATCAATCTGTTCAAGCCCTTCAATATGAGGAATGAATGGACGTGCTCCCGTCGCCACAATAATTGCTCGACTTGAAATAGATTTACCATTGATCTCAACTGTATATGGCGAGGTTATTTTTGCTTTACCCTCCAGGCATTCAACACCCAACTGGGAATAACGTTCACGGGAATCATGAGGTGCAATCTGTCCAATTACTCTGTGTACCCTGGACATTATTTTGTCGAAACTGAAATCGACATTTACCTTATCAAACCCCAAGCTTTTAGCCCGTTTTGTGTCATGAATAAATCTGGCAGAACGGATAAGTGCTTTTGATGGTACGCACCCCGTGTTTAAACAGTCTCCGCCCATCCTGAGTTTTTCAACCAGTGTAACTTTGGATTTAACTGCTGCAGCAATATAAGCAGCAACCAAACCAGCAGAGCCGCCTCCGATAACAATCAGGTTTCTATCAAACTGTTTTGGCTTTTCATATTTACTTAATACTATATGGCGTTTAATAATTCGTATTATTCTACTTGCTAATATAGGGAACACGCCCAACAGCGCAAAGGATAAAAGCATAGGGACAGATATAATATCTTTAGCAGATTCAAGTATTGCAAGTTGCGTCCCGGCATTAATATAAACGATCGTGCCGGCAAGCATCCCTATCTGGCTAACCCAGAAAAAAGTTATTACCGGTATTTTAGTTATACCCATAACGAGATTTATCACAAAAAAAGGAAAAAGAGGAATCATTCGCAAACTGAAAAGATATAACCGGCCTTCTTTTTCTATACCCTTATTTATCGTGCTCATTTGTTTATAAAAATATTTTTGTACAGCATCACGAAATAAAAACCGTGATAGAAGAAAAGCAATGGTTGCTCCAAGCGTCGATGCGAACGATACTAAAATCACACCCCAGAACAAACCAAACAAGGCTCCGGCTGCCAATGTCATGAGGGCTGCACCCGGCAATGACAATGCTGTTACCAACAAATATAAAATAAAGAATAAAAGACCGTACTTTATTGGGCTACTTGAAACTAAACCGTCTAAAATTGTTTTTTTATCTTGAAGATAGTCAAAAGTAAGATATTGATTTAAATCAAATATAAAAAAGGCCGTAATAAAAACTATCATAAAACCAATCAACATTATTTTTTTGTTCACCAAGCTACTCCCAAGTAGAAAAAATATACGTGTTTGCCTAATTAGGAGACGTATCCAGGTTGTAATTGTTACGGCAACAAAGTTTATTCGTAACAAATAAAGTTGTTTTGTGTCTTACTTTTAACGTTACACATTAATCCCTGAGTAATAACGATGACTAGACTAAATGTATTAAGTCCCCTTCATGTGGCAGATACTGCGGGTTATGGTTATATTGACCCGCATGCATTGGATGAATTATGGTTCCATACAGGTACTGCCTGTAATTTATCTTGTTCGTTTTGTTTGGAGGGCTCAAAGCCAGGGGACACCCGGCTTCAACGCATTACTTTGAATGATGTCAAGCCCTTCATTGATGAAGCAATTACACTTGATGTTAAACAGTTTTCCTTTACAGGCGGTGAGCCTTTTATTGTAAAAGATTTTTTAAAAATCCTGGATTATGCATCCCAACGCCGTCCTTGCTTGATACTGACCAATGGAACCGACCCATTAATTAAACGAATCAACAAAATAAACGGGCTATTAACCAATCCTTCTCCTGTTTCTTTTCGTATCAGCCTGGACTATCCAGATAAAAAAAGACATGATGCCGAAAGAGGCTTGGGTAATTTCGATAAAGCACTGCAGGGAATGAAATTATTACATCAACATGGATTCAATCTGTCCGTTGCCCGGCAAATGAAAAATGATGAAAACAAGGACATAATAGAAAATCAATACCAATTATTATTTAATAACAACGGGCTTCCTTCGAATATATCTATCACTGCCTTTCCGGATTTTGCTGCTCCAAAAAGCAATAAAATAGGACCTGTCATTACTGAGCAGTGCATGACAAAACATACCGATCAAAGTCGTAAAGGTTTTATGTGTGCATTCAGTAAAATGATTGTTAAGCAAAACGGAAAAATGCGAGTGTATGCTTGTACGCTTGTTGACGATGACCCTTTCTATGATCTTGGATCATCACTAATCCAAAGTATGGAGAAGCGCGTATATCTAAAGCATCATCGTTGTTATAGCTGTTTTACTCATGGAAGCACATGCAGTGAATTACTGATTTAATTGTTCATCGAGTTTATCAGCTCGATAGGCTTCCGTACGCAAGTCTGGACAACTTATTGATGCACAAACAATCGCCATATGAATCCGTGGCTCATTCAAAGACCTGAGAATCTTATGTTCAATCATTCCCAGGATCATTTCCTTGCCCCCAATAGAACCTGCAGTTTTATTCCAGACAGGTTTAACACATGAACCTATATCTTTTATACTGGTAACTGGCCAATGATTGAGCACCATATCAATTGCCAGAATATTATAGGCATTGATATAAAAACCCAGTTTTTCTTCTCGGGTTTGTAATTTTGATATTGGGAAATTTTCCAGGGCTTGAATTACGTTTTTAAATTGCTGGTCTTTTTTTAAATCACTGTAATTTACCCAATTTAACGATACATCTGAATTAACCTCTCTACTCACATACTTTGCCAAAATAGCGTTATAATCAGTCCAATCTGGTACTTCACCAAAAGAGGCTGCAGGAATCAGGCTGATAAAGAAGATGCAGGTCTACACATATTTCATTTTTAACATAAAAGTTTTTTATCCTATTGACAGTTGATTAATATGACGATTTGTATTGAACGTCTTTTAAGGGATCATGTCCGAATATGACAAACTAAATCGAAATACTTGCCATTGATCGGTAAGTTTTTACTTTTCTAAATAATTCATTCGTCATAATTTGATCTAAATGTTACATAAAGAATATTTAATGTTATGAAAAATAATAAATTTAGTGACAGTACATTATTATTAAAACGATTAAGGAAGCAGGATCATCAAGCATTTGAAGAATTGGTCCGTGCTTATCATCAAAAAATGGTAACAATAGCCCGGGCGATAATTGGCAGTAGCATAGCCGAGGAAGTTGTACAGGAAGCATGGGTTTCAATATATAAGGCACTACCGAAATTTGAGGGAAGATCGTCAATCAAAACATGGCTCTTTACGATCGTTGGTAACACAGCAAAAACACGATTACGTAAAGAATTAAAGTTAGTCAGAATGAACGACATGGAAGAAAATATTCCAGGTTACCTAAATGACGAACGATTTAATAATAATGGCAGTTGGTCTTCGCCCCCTCCACTATGGGATATAGAGTCACCTGAAGAAATACTCAAAAATGAACAATTACGTCAGTGCATTGAAAAAACACTTGAACTACTACCTGTTATACAAAAATCCGTTTTCCTCCTACGTGATATTGAACAACAATCATTGGAAGATATCTGTAACATACTTGAGATTTCTAACTCTAATGTACGGGTATTGTTACACAGAGCTAGAGTTAAATTAATGCAAATAATCGATCAATATCAGGAAACCGGGCAATGTTGAAATGCAATGAAGTTACACATCTAGCCAGTGATTATCTGGATAAAAATCTGAGCTGGAAGGATTCCTTCTCCATGAAGATGCACATTGCTATGTGTAAACATTGCAGACGTTTCCTTTACCATCTTCAACTAACTATACATAGCGTGCAAGGCATGAAAGAAGATTTATCCTCGGAGGAGGATATTAAGCAGGTCCTTAATAATATACCTGATAAAAACAAATCATAATTCAGGATTAATTACTTCCTTTAATTTCAATTAAACGTTGTTTTTGTAACAACTTGTCATCTTCTGCGTCTCTATCGACATCTATTATCGATAAGCTGTAAGGGGGATTATGAAATGCAGGAACACGTCAGAAACTATTATGGAGATAAACTGAACAGTTCTGCAGACTTACAGACTAACGCGTGCTGCACTGATGAATCGCCACCTTTCCATATTCGTTCAATTTTATCATCCATTCATGACGAAGTTACCAGTCGTTATTATGGCTGTGGCCTAATAATCCCTGAGCATATAGTCGGCTTAAATGTGCTGGATTTAGGTTGTGGCGCTGGCCGAGATTGTTATCTTTTATCCGCATTAGTAGGTGAAAATGGCAAAGTAACCGGGGTCGATATGACACCACAACAGCTTGCCATAGCGAAACGTTATATCGACTACCACACCAATCAATTTAAATATCACAAACCAAATGTCAGATTTTTACAAGGCAATATTGAGGCATTAAATCTGCTCGATCTTGAAGACACCAGCTTTGATCTGATCGTTTCCAACTGTGTTCTTAATTTGTGTACGGATAAAAACATTGTTTTAAGAGACGCTTACCGATTATTAAAACCTGGTGGAGAAATGTATTTCTCTGATGTCTATGCCGATCGGCGGATACCTGAATCACTCTCCAATGATCCAGACTTGTATGGCGAATGTTTAAGTGGTGCACTTTACTGGAATGATTTTCTCTCTTCTGCCAAACAAGCCGGATTCATCGATCCACGTCTTGTCAAAGATCGGCCTATTCAGATTGAAAACCCGGAACTTGCAAAAAAAGCAGGGATAATAAACTTTTACTCAGCTACTTATCGCTTGATCAAACTGGATGATTTGGAGCCAGCCTGTGAAGATTATGGACAGGCTGTTATATACAAGGGCACGCTGGAACACCACCCACATGAATTCAGATTAGATAAACATCACATCATTCCCGTTGGCAAAGTATTCCCGGTATGCGGAAACACATGGAGAATGCTGAATGAAACACGTTTTAAAGATCATTTTAAATTTATTGGTGACTGGAACAATCATTATGGTGTTTTCGAAGGTTGTGGCATTTCGCTACCTTTTAACCCGAATGAACTAAATACGGGTAAATCGTGCTGTTAAGTTACACCAAAAATCAATATTGATATCGAATATAGCTAATCAGGAAAAGAAATATGGTCAAGTTAATTGAAGAAGAAGACGCAACGAATAGCGTTGAGCTTGTTTATAAAGATATTAAAAATAATTTTGACATGATCCCGAATCTGTTCAAGGCCATGGCCGCTTCAGATCCTGTCTGGCTTGAAATGAATTGGTATCGCGAAAAGAAAATAATGATAGAAGACGGTCCTCTGGATAAAAAAACAAGAGAACTCATTGCGTTTGCCGTTTCAGTGATAAATAACTGCGAGTATTGTTCACTGGCACATGAAGTTATGGCATATAGGCAGGGTGCAACACAAGATGAAATAAACCACGCAAGGCAGGTGATTGAATTATTTACGAGTTTCAATGCCATTGCCAATTCCTTTTCAGATCTTCCCTGTGATATTAAACTCAAACAAGGAAATTAATTAAATGACGATTATAGTTCTACTTATCCTTTCAGTTTTATTCCTGTCTTATTCGAATGGTGCGAATGATAATTTCAAGGGTGTTGCCACATTATTTGGCAGTAATACAACGAATTACAAGACAGCGTTGGGATGGGCAACGATAACAACTTTTGCTGGTTCATTAAGCGCTATCTATCTGGCAACGTTATTAATCAAACATTTTTCCGGAAAAGGGCTTGTTCCTGATCAAGTTGCGACTTCACCAGAATTTCTGTTAGCCGTTTCACTTGGAGCTGGCATTACTGTTTTGATTGCCACATTGAAAGGATTACCTATTTCAACAACACACAGTCTGACTGGCGCTTTGACTGGTGCTGGCCTTATGGCCGTAGGGTTTGGATTAAACCTGTCCAAATTAGGAAGCACATTTTTTCTACCTCTACTTGTCAGTCCACTGCTTGCTTTACTACTGAGTTCTATTATTTATCATGCTTTTCATTCATTACGGCAAGTCTTCGGTATTACCAAAGAGAAATGTTTTTGTATAGGTTCGTCAGGAAATTTTATTCCTATCAGTCAACTTGAAGACACTCTCACAATGGAATCTATTTCGACATTAGACATCAAAATTGATAGTGAGGCACATTGTGTTGAGCATTATACTGGTAATTTTTTTGGAATAAATCTACAGAAACTACTCGACGGCGCACATTTCATCAGCGCAGGGATAGTTTGTTTTGCACGAGGCTTGAACGACACACCTAAAATTGTCGCCATTCTTATTGCCATGAATGCGCTTGAAATTAAAACAAGTTTGTTTCTGGTTGGTATAGCCATGGCTATTGGTGGAGTTTTAAATGCACGATCTGTTGCTGAGACCATGAGTAAAAAAATTACACCGATGACTCATGGTCAGGGTTTTGTCGCCAATATTACAACCGGATTATTGGTCATTTTTGCAAGCCGTTTAGGCTTTCCTGTTTCAACCACACATGTAAGTGTAGGTTCGATTTCAGGTATTGGTCTACTCACCGGGAAAGCTGACAAAAAACTTTTATCTGAAATTTTATTATCATGGCTACTTACACTTCCCATTGCAGCATTTATAAGTGCAATAACATATCTATTGCTGAACATAACTTTGTAATTCAGATTATTTAGCAAATTTATAAACTCAAAGTGTAACAATAAGGAACTACTAACATCTAATTCTAAATTAAATGTCGGAGTATCGTTATGGAAACCTGTAAAGTCAGATTATTTATTCTTGATATTTCCGGTTATACACGATTTCTTGTTAATACCGACCTGGTTCATGGTAATGAAACAATTTCTGATATATTAAATGCGCTGTATGAATTTTCCCCCAAGGAACTCACCCTGAATAAGGTTGAAGGTGATGCCCTGTTTTTTTTCACAACCGTGCTGAACAAAGAAAGGCTATGCCAATTAAGTAAGGATATCTATAAAAAGTTCAAACAAGAAATCCTGACAACCATTTCACATAAACATAATGCTTGTCCGTTCACATTATGCCGACATATCAGCGATCTAAGCATAAAGTTTTTTATTCATGAAGGTGAAGTGGCATTTCATAAAGTCTATGATTTCGAAGAATTGATCGGAAAATCCGTTATCGAGATTCATAGAGTCATGAAAAACAGCATCAGCAGCGATTCGTATATTCTGATAGTCGATCAAGCAGGAATGCATTTTGACAAATACAAGTATATTGGAAAGATAAATTATAATTTGGTCAGCCTGGAAGAGAAAAAGATTTCCTTAAATAGGTTAAAACGATTTTTCTATAAGTCATAACTCATGTATCCAAATAATTTATTAAATTCTTACAATTTTAAATCAAAGATATTGAACTATTACAAATATTTATTAACCTTTAGAATGCATCTATTGCAATTTATTTTAAATTCTGGAAAAAACTGGAAAAAACAATGAAGATTCCATTCAAGCAATACTTCCATATTCAGATTTCGGATCGCGCACTTCGTGTTGCCCTGATTGTTGGAACAATTTTAAATTTTATTAATCATTACGACTTGCTTTTAGGACATCAATTCACCACAAAAGAACTCATACAGATAGTACTGACGTATGTTGTCCCTTATTTTGTATCTACACATGGCCAGTTAATTTCGTTAACAAATAATACAAAGGGAAGGTACTGACAATTTAACTCTTAAAAAGATACTGACAAGTTAACTTTCAAATCTATAAGAATCCTTTTCCATATTCCAATTAAATTGCTGCTGCACATTTCCAAGACGTAAAGGCACGCTGTCGTAGTAAATGATAATACGCGGCTGAGATTAAGTGTCGACCAAGATTGAACAGATTGTATACCATTGCATGTATGTTTAAGAAGCGTTGCGCTTGCTCGACTCTGTCTCGAAAACCTGTTCCATACGTTTTCTACCATTACTTCCTTGTAAGCGTCCTGATTCGTTCTATCTCCTGCATCCCTGCAGTCGCGTGTTGATTTAAAGCGACGCATGCCCCGCTCTCTAACCCGCGTGGGTTGATGTGACACCTGAATCACTAATAAAACTTGATTCATAATTAAAGATTTTTGTAACTATATTTTCTCTCCTGAGTCTAATTTATATCCTCTATAACTTCAGAGGCGAAATATGAACTTCAGAATAAAAGTGATCTTTATCTACTGCACTGTGACTGTCTTGTCACTTGGTTTGTGTTGGAATATCTATTTATCTACCCATAAGATTAACGACGCCTTTACTACCTTCACCAATGAGGATTTACAGATACTGGATCATCTGTTCAGTTTCCGGGTCAACCTGGACGAGTATGAACAACTGCTGTACGAATACTATGCCACCACGAGCCGAACCCCACCAGTGCTGGTCAAGCTCACGCTTGTAAGGAGAACCCTTGATGAGGATCTTGTCTTCCTGCAAGAGATGTTCAACTCTAATGCACAGTACCAAACCCTTGATATGAGCTACGCCAAGTATAAAGAAGAATTCGAACGACTGGATACCATTCTGGATGCATCACCGGTGGACTTGGAAGCTGCCCGTACCTTGCTGGCCAGATTAAACGAACTCGGTCGTGCTGCAGCACCGGCAATCAGCAAACTGTTTCAGATAGTGGGAACCCGTGGCGAACAAACACAAACTCATGTAAAAGAGCGGCTTAAGCAGATAACCGGTCTGGTAGTGGGCTTTGTTATCGTGGCACTAATCATCGCCGTCGTTATTGGCTATACCATCCGTGAAATGCTACGGTCCGACAATGAGCGTCGGCGACTGGCTTATTTCCCCGAGCGTAATCCAAATCCGATATTCTCCCTAACGCTGGACGGCGAGGTAATTTATGCGAACCCATCCTGTCATCGCGTTGCCGCTCGCATCGATGAAAACCTGCCATCTGTTTTACCGCCGGACATAAAGCAGCGCATCCAGATATTGCGATCATCAGACAGACAATGGCAATATTATGAATACAATCTATGTAAACATGTGTTCTCAGCTACGTTACAACTGCTGCCTGATCTGGAGCTTTGTCACCTGTACCTCTCTGATGTCACTGATCAAAGATCCGCACAGGAGGAATTGCGGTTCCTGGCCTACCATGATCCGGTAACCAGTCTGCCGAACCGGCACAGTTTCCTCAATGACTGTATGGATTGGATCGATAAACAGGATATTTCTTTCAGTATATCAATGATCTCTTTTTTGCGCTTTGAGCTAATTTCACGCAGTCTTGGCATTGATGTAGTCGATGAACTCCTCAGGTTACTCGGTCAGCGCCTTAATACTGTGCTCGCCGTAGCAGGCACTGAAATCCATACGGCACGTTTGTATCGACTCTCAGGCGCCAGCTTCGCCGTACTTCTTCGTGCGCAACGCGACACCAACTTACGTGCAATGACGGAACAGGTGGCAGATTCGCTTTTGCTGGAAGCTGCGCAGCCATTACAGGTACGCCGCCGAGAGTTCTGGTTACGTCCGACAATCGGCGCCAGCTTCTGTCCTGACGATGCCATATTACCCGACGTACTTATTGCTGGTGCCAGAGCGTCCCTGGCAAGCCTTGTTGCCGACAGTCGGTCAGGTTATCAAGCCCTTACAACCAAGATCATGGGCGCGGAAGAAACCTGGCTCGAAACAGAAACAGCATTAAGACATGGTCTGGAAAATGGGGAATTTTGTCTTCACTACCAACCCAAGGTTGCAGCAGCCGATGGCTGGGTATGTGGACTTGAGGCGTTGATCCGATGGGATCGGGGTGCTCTTGGTTTAGTAAGTCCTGCGGAGTTTATTCCCGTAGCCGAAGAGAGTGGAATGATTTTACCACTCGGGACCTGGGTGCTTGAAGAGGCGTGCCGACAAGCTGCTTTATGGGTCAATTCCGGACAAAATCGATTTACCGTGGCAGTAAACGTATCCGCGTTACAGTTTCAACAGGCAGAATTTATTACGCACGTTGAGCAAGCCTTGCACAGGCACGGCCTGGAGCCACAATACCTTGAACTGGAAATTACAGAATCTCTGTTAATGCATGATATGGAGCACAACATTGCCACTCTTACAACACTGAGGGAATTGGGAGTAGGACTTGCCCTGGATGATTTCGGAACCGGATATTCATCCCTTGAGTACCTGCAATGTTTCCCAATCACACAGCTCAAGATAGACCGGGTGTTCGTGACACATATAGCTGATGATCCACGAGAGTGCGCTGTCGTGCGGGCGATGATTGAGTTGGCCCACCATCTTGACCTCAAGGTCGTTGCCGAGGGTGTCGAGACACAGGAGCAAGTGGCAATACTTGCCAGACTGGGTTGTGACGAATTTCAGGGGTATTATTTCTGTCGTCCTTTGAATTCAGATGAGATCGTTGCCTGGTGGTTTGGCCGTCAGGAAAATGATTTTGAACACTCACTCAATGCAGTAACGTAATAGCACACAGAAAGGTACTGACAAGTTAACTTTCAAATCCATAAGGATCCTTTTCCATATTCCAATTAAATCGCGTCTGCACATTTCCAGGACGCAAAGGCACCCTGTCTAAGTAACCTATAATACTTGACTGAGTCTAAGTGACGACCAAGATTGAATAGATTGTACACAATCGCATAAACACCTAAGAAACGTTGAGCTTGCAAAAACACATCAACCACCTCTCCATCTTGATCAACCGCTCGCCACAAGTATTGTTGTTGCCATGGATCTTCACATATACTTCGTCGAGAAAAAATGTATCGCCCAATCCTTTATGTCGAAGCTTCAATAG
>CAYMPA010000045.1:0-19243 GCA_964392105.1 uncultured Enterobacteriaceae bacterium | reverse complement strand
CAACTTACTGAGGTTTAAGCCTTTTTTGATTCAAGTTTATGGGACAGCAGTGATAAAATATATAAATAGATGGATCTCTCAACAAACTATTTGAATAGCCATGTAAGAATTGTTTTATTAATAGCATTAGTGGTTTCAACCTTATCAGTTAATGCAGACCAGCAATGGGAATCGCTTGGTTATAATAAAGGGCAGGGCGCGATAGATAAACTATTTGTCTGTCATAGGTTTGCGCATTGTCACGAATTCTTCTGCCGCTGTTGGGTGTATACCAATGGTTGAATCAAAGTCTTGCTTGGTAGCACCTGCCTTCATGGCGATACCGATTCCTTGAATGATCTCTCCGGCATCTGGGCCGAGCATATGCACTCCAATAACACGATTACTGGACTTATCAACAATCAGTTTCATGAAGGTATTTTCATTACTGTCAGATAAGGATAATTTCATTGGTTTAAACGATGACTTATAGACATCTATATCGTCATACTTCTCACGTGCTTCTTCTTCGGTCAAGCCTACCGTACCGAGGTTAGGTTGACTGAAGACACAAGTAGGAATATCGAAGTAATCAACCGAATTATTCCCATTACCGAATAGCGTATTTGCCAATGCCACTCCTTCAGCTAGTGCAACAGGAGTGAGGTTCACGCGATCGGTGACATCACCTATGGCATAAATTGAGGAGATATTGGTTTGATAGTTGTCATCTACTTTTATTGCGCCTTTATCATTCAGTTCAACACCGACTTCTTCCAGTCCAAGGTTCGAGGAATTAGGATTTCTCCCGGTGGCATACATAATCTGTCTGGCTTTCAGTTGCCCCCCATTTTCAAATGTAGCGATTAACTGCTCATCTGTTTTTTCAACCTGACTTATATTCGTATTGAATTTAATCTTGATTCCTTTCTTTTCCATTTCCTTTGCTAATATTTTTCGTAAATCCTGATCAAAACCGCGCAAGAATAATGGACCACGATAGAGTAGGGTGGTATCAACACCAAGACCATTAAAGATACCGGCAAATTCAACCGCAATATAACCACCACCTACAATAATAATTGTATCTGGTAGCGACTTAAGGAAAAAAGCTTCATTTGAAGAAATAACATTTTCTTTACCTGGAATGTCAGGGATGTTTGGCCAACCCCCGGTTGCGACCAGAATTCGCCCTGCTGTTATCGTTTTATCTTCAACTTGTACAGTATGCTCATCAACGATAGCTGCACGTCCGATCAAGGTAGCTACCCCAGCATTATCGAGTAATTGTTTGTAGACACTATTCAGACGCTTAATCTCAGTATTTTTATTATGAATTAATATCTTCCAGTCAAATACAGTTTGGTCGAAGCTCCAGCCAAAGCTTTTTGCATTTTCAAAGTCCTCGGTAAAGTGCGAAGCATAAACAAATAGTTTTTTAGGTACGCATCCAACATTGACACAAGTACCACCCAGATAACGGTCTTCTGCAATAGCAACCCGTGCACCCAGACTGGCGGACATGCGAGCAGCACGTACACCACCAGATCCGGCACCAATCACAAATAAATCATATAGATAATCAGACATTATATTTATCCTGTATTTTCAGGTAGGTTATTCTAATTATTCAGTTCACTCTATTTAACTGTTTCAATCAAGCCCATAGATAAATATTGTGATATTGTTGTTACGTACTATTTAATTATAAGGTTAAACTTTAAATTGATGTAATGGCAAGATGTCTGAAATAAATACTAAAAAATTGTTTCATGCCAAACATATGCGTATTGCGACCATTGCTTCAGTTCTTGTCGCTATTTTTCTGATTATTATAAAATTGATTGCCTATGTCCTTACTGGATCCGTAACGTTGCTTTCCAGCCTGTTAGATTCGTTTTTGGACGCATTGGCGTCAATTATTAATCTAATAGCAGTCCGACATGCATTGGAGCCGGCTGATGATGAACACCGGTTTGGTCATGGTAAGGCAGAGCCCATAGCCGGATTTGCACAAGCTGGTTTTATCATTGCGTCTTCAGGGTTTTTGATGTTTGAAGCCATAAAGCGATTGAATAACCCACAAAATCTTGAACATGTAAACATAGGTATTATTGTGATTTTGATATCGATTGTATTGACGTTTGTATTAGTCGTTTATCAACGATATGTTGCGAAAATTACAGGTTCGGTTGCTATATACGCAGACTCAATACATTATTTGAGTGATTTTCTGTTAAATATTCTTGTCATTACCTCATTACTGCTTGTAAATCAATTTAAGTTACCCTGGATTGATCCTTTGTTTGCTATCTGTATCGCAGTTTATATATTTTTTAGTGCCAGAAAGATCGCCATACAATCTCTCGACCAACTCATGGATAGGGAACTGGCAGATGAAGAGCGCGAAAAAATCAAAGCAATTGCGCTTAAGCACGAAAGTGTTTCTGATATGCACGAATTGCGTACACGTTTATCAGGTCGTGATACCTTTATTCAATTCCATCTTGATATGGATAGAAATTTAAGTCTGATGGAAGCACATACAATTGCTGATGAGGTGAGGGATAGCCTGCTTGAGGTTTTTCCGGGAGCTGATGTATTGATACATCAGGATCCGGTCTGAATTGATTAACTTTTTAGCATCCAGTTGTGATATTTTTTTACTAAAGATAATAAGGTTTTCGGAGCATTTGTTTTTTTCCAAATACCTGCCACAAATTTATTAGCTTCTGATAGCGTTGGATAGATATGGATGGTTCCTAGTATTTTATTCATGCCAAAATTATGTTTCATCGCACTAATGTATTCCGTGATCAATTCACCAGCATGATCGCCAATGATAGTTACACCCAGAATTTTATCTTTACCCGGTGCGGTTAACACTTTAACGATACCATGATCTTCCCCTTCAGTTATAGCGCGATCCAGATCTTCAATGCCATATGTCGTCACTTCATAATCTATTCCTTTTTCTTTAGCGTCCTGTTCATTCAGGCCTACTCGTGCAACTTCCGGATCGGTAAAGGTTGCCCAGGGAATGACAGAATAATCTACCTTGAATTTTTTGAATGACCCAAACAGTGCGTTGACTGATGCATACCAGGCTTGATGGGCGGCTGTATGAGTAAACTGATATGGACCTGCAACATCCCCACACGCGAAAATATTGGGATTGGATGTCTGTAACTTTTCATTCACTCTTATTGTTTTGTCTGGATTTAGCTCCATGCCAAGTTCTTCCAGCCCAAAACCACTGGTGTTCGCCACCCGGCCCACTGCGACAAGGATCTCATCAAATTCAATTTCAATGGATTTGTTATCATGTTCACAGATGAGTATTTTCTGGTTGTCTCTTTTAACAATTTCTTTAGCGATATGGTTGCTGCGAATATCTACCCCTTCATGTTGAAATCGTTTTGTGATCATAGCGGCGATCTCTTCATCTTCTCTTGCCATGATCCGGGGTAACATTTCAATTTGAGTCACCTTGCTACCTAAACGAGAAAAGGCCTGTGTCAGTTCGCAACCTATAGGACCACCACCTAGTACGATCAAACGTTTGGGTAATTCACGTATCTCCCAAAGATTATCTGAAGTAAGATAATTAATCTGTTCTATACTTTTAATCGGTGGAATAAACGGACGGGCACCGGTAGCGATGATCATATTGCGTGCGCTGAGCGTTTTGTCATCGATTTCAACAGTCCAGGGAGACGTGATTCGTGCCTCTCCCTCTATACATTCCACGCCCAGACTTTCATAACGTTCTACGGAATCATGCGGTTCGATTTTATTAATAATAGATTGAACACGTTCCATGACTGCAGGAAAGTCGATACTTGATTCAGGTACGTTAATTCCAAACTCGTTGGATCGATTAATTAAAGAAGCAAGCTTGGCTGATTTGATTAATGCCTTGGAAGGAACACACCCGGTATTTAAACAATCACCCCCCATCTTATGTTTTTCGACCAGGGTGACTTTTGCATTCACAGCAGCGGCAATATAGGCAGAGACCAGTCCGGCAGAGCCGGCACCGATGACGATTAAGTTGCGATCAAACCGTTTTGGTCTACTCGACATCATTCTCAGCTTCGATAATGTCGAGACTTTCATGTTTTTTCTTTCGTATGTAGATCAGGGTTTTCTTTGCAATTAACGGGAATAGGCCTAACAGGGCGAATGAAAATATTAATTCAGGTGACAAAACGTCAGAGGGCGATTCTATTTTGGCAAGTTGTGTCCCGGCATTTACAAAAATAATGGTCGGTAACAGCATGCCTATCTGACTTACAACGGCAAAATTAAGTGTTTTGATCGGCGTAAGCGCCATTAGATTATTGACGATAAAAAACGGGAATATCGGCACAAAGCGAATCGTAAACAGATAAAGATCGCCTTCTTCCCTGATGCCTTTATTAATCCGTTCAAGTCGGTGACTGAATTTGTGTTGAACATAATCATGAAAAAGATAGCGTGCAATAAGAAACGCTATGGTTGCACCGAAGACTGAGCCAAATGAAACAAGTATCGTTCCCCATACAACGCCAAAGATGGCTCCAGCGGCCAGGGTCATGATGCCAGCGCCAGGCAGTGAAACACCGGTTACCAGGATATAACTAATAAAGAATATTAAACCAGTACGAATGGGATTCAGGGCGTAATAATTATCTAAAGCGTCTTGTTGTGATTTTACGTATGCCAGATCCAGATATTGACCTATATCCAGGCTCAAAAACAAAGCAATGACGACAATAAAAAGGATAACAAGGGCTGATTTTTTATTATTCATATGTGGGCTTAGAGGTGTTTAGATGAGTTAGTTAATTTTACGTCAAATAGTCAGTATTAAGAACGAAAAAAGACTGCTGAGCGTATACTCAACAGCCTTTTTCAATATTAATTTAGTTAGTTGTAACTAAATTGACGCAAATAACATCCCACCAACAGTACTTGATTTTTTCTCGGGGAAAAGAAGCTCTTTAAGAAAATAAAATGGGTTTGTTCGAATTTTTTGTAATTGCTGTTCGATCTTTAATTCATATTGTTTTGCAAATGAGTTATTAAAAATCAGGTCATTTAACGAGATATGCTTATGGATGTTACTATTAGCTTGTCCTAATTCAGGGACAAACATCCATCTTGAATTATGATTGCGACAACAATAACCGCTGAAGCCTAGATACCAGCATTGATAAACGTTCATGATTGATGTTCCCTTTGATTATTTATTATTTTTTTTATCAGCAACTCACATGCCGTATTTGTATCATAGGATGTAAATACATTAGATTCTGTGAATTACATCACATTATCTAAACATAATAATTAATAAAATCAATAAGATATGAATATCAGCTCAACGCTGTAATAATGACTGATCAAGGTGATGTTGTGGGATTGCTAGTTGTAAATACAGCAATTTGTGTCGTGATTTGATGACATTTATTTTGGATTCCAGCCAGTTAAAAAGGTACGATAATGATATCAACAAGGAACGCGGTAATTATTTAAAAAATGAAAAAAAAATACGCACCATATTTTCTTTTAACAGTAATTTCAGTTGCTGTCGTTGCCGCTGATTTCTCCAGTCCAACAGCCCGTGTCAAGGATTCAACAGACAGGGTAATAACCGTATTAAAAGACAAGTCATTAGACCGTGAAACACGTTGGGCCAGGATTGGCGTCGTTATTAATGACAGCTTTGATTTTCGTAGTATGTCGCAGAGTGTATTGGCAACTAACTGGAAAAAGGCGTCACCAGAAGAACGACAGCAATTCGTCGTGTTTTTTTCTCAATATCTGGAAGATACCTACAGGACTAAAATCGAAGCCTATACAAACCAGAAAATTGAGTACGTAGGGGAGACAATTCGCGGTAAAAGGGCAGTCGTTGAGACCTTGATAATAACTGAAGACAAAGAAATCCCGGTTAACTATAAGCTAAAAAATAATGACGGCACCTGGTTTGCCTATGACGTGGTCATAGAAGGTATCAGTTTAGTTAATAATTACCGAAGTACGTTTGCTGCAATTGTTAAAAATGATGGAATGGATGGATTATTAAATGATATTCAAATCAGGATTAATAAATATAAATCATCACAGAAACCATCAGAACCAGCAGAGTTCGCAGAAGATAGTTAAATAACTTTAATCCAGAAATGACTGTATTTAATCTATTCGGTTGAAAAATTACAGGTCGCTAGCTGATATTTGTTTGATCTTATTTTCCAGATTCAAAAATATATTTACTGATTAACTCTTCCAGGTTAATCGAGGGTTCTGTTTCAATAATTTCCATATCAGGTTCAATATAGGAATCACTACCACCGGGAGATATTTTTATAAATTTGTCACCAATAATTCCTGCGGTTCTAATGGACGCAATTGAATCATCAGGAATTTTGATATTATTTTGCAAGCTGATGTCGACATCTGCCAGATAAGTTTCCGGGTTAAACATTATCTTTTTAACTTTTCCAACAGTAACACCTGCCATCTCAACATATGCACCTTCCTTTAAACCTGATGCAGAAGTAAATCTCGTTTTGATCGTGTATTGTTCATTATAAAAAATACCCACATCGCCCATACGCAATGCCAGGAAGCTTATTGCAATAATGCCAGTAAGCATAAAAATACCGACAAGTAATTCTGTATGTTGTTTTTCATTCATATGCGCAGTTTACAGTATCAAGGCACTGAGTAAATAATCACTGAAAAGAATAGCGATAGAAGAGATTACAACGGCTTCTGTTGTTATACGACTGACACCTTCTGAACCATATGCACCACGTTTATCCAGGTGCAGGTTAAAACCCTTATCACATGCTATCCAGACAATAAGTAAACCAAATACAATCGATTTGGAAAATCCCATAATGAGATCTCGATTCAATATCGTATCTGACATACTTTGAAAATAAGAGCCGGGACTGACCCCAAATAATATGACGCCGACGAAGTAACCACCAAATATCCCAACCAGGATAAATATTGCGGTTAATATCGGCACGCAAATCAGGCCTGCGAGAATTCTTGGTGAAAAGAGATAACGATAGGGATCAATTGCCATGCATTCCAATGCATCTATCTGGTTATCAACTCGCATGATACCAATTTCTGCACACATTGCTGAGCCAGAACGCCCGATGACCATTAATGCTGTTATTACAGGCCCAAGCTCACGTATCAAGCTTAGACCAACAGCAGAACCCAGCAAGCTTACTGAACCGAAACGGACCAGGGTGTCATAGAATTGAAGTGCTATC
Source organism: uncultured Enterobacteriaceae bacterium (assembly GCA_964392105.1). Classification (GTDB taxonomy): domain Bacteria; phylum Pseudomonadota; class Gammaproteobacteria; order Eutrophobiales; family Eutrophobiaceae; genus UBA7359. Next base: position 11,987 of record CAYMPA010000045.1, on the reverse strand, counting down.
ACCATTCCTACAAATAAACCTGCGATAATAATAACCATCATTGAACGAGCGCCAATAAATGCAATTTGTTTTATCAATGGTTTTAAAGAATAGGGTGGTAATAACATTGTGCGTGTGGTTTCATAAAGAAAAATACCAGCAGAACCTAGCCGTATTAACATATTTTCTAAAGCTGATAGTGACGTCAATCTATAGGCAGACATATTAGAGATGCTGTTCGGTAATAAGTGAATTGGCTGCAAATACCCCTTTTCGATACATTTTGATGCGCGATTTCGTTAAATAGAATGACTCCTCGCCTCAATCGGGCATAAAAATGGATTCGAAATGGAATATTTTCGCTTCGATTCATTATTACCGAATAGCCTCTTAACTTCGAGTTAATTTATTTAAATAATCATCTGCATCAATCATATCATTCATGGCCTTACGCTCTAGCATATTGACTATCCTTGGATCAGGGAAATTTCTAATCGTTTCTTTATCACCAGTAATGATTTGTTGTCCGTTATCCAATACGGTTATTCTATCAGCTATCTTGAACGCACTATCCAGTTCATGTGTAACAACGACTATTGTCATGTTTAATGCGTCACGTAGTTGTAGAATTAAATCATCCAGTTCAGCAGAAGTTACAGGATCAAGTCCGGCTGAAGGTTCATCAAAAAAGAGTAGCTCAGGGTCCATGATAACTGCTCTTGCTAAACCAGCACGTTTTAACATACCACCCGAAAGTTCAGCTGGCATCAATGATTCACTATCACTTAAGTTCATTAACTCAAGTTTAAGTCTCGACATAATACGAATTGTGTTTTGATCAAGCTTCGTATGTTCGTATAAAGGCAACTCTACATTCTCTTGTAGTGACATTGAGCTAAATAACGCACCATTTTGGAAGGCAACGCCAATATGTTTACGTAATTCGTATAATTCTTTACGGTTTAGTCTGGTAATTTCTTTGTCTAATAATTTGATTGAGCCAGATGCTGATTTGTCTAGACCAAGCATATGTCTTAAAAGTGTACTTTTACCGGAGCCGCTATGCCCCATAATAACCATGATTTCCTTATGCACGACATTCAATGAAACATTCGACAGTATTTGCCTGTTTCTGTACCAGCTATTCAAACCATCAATTTCAATTACATTTTTTATTCCTGGAACAATCATAATTCTAGAATCCGCAGTTGGGCAGTGTGTATAGTAGTCTTTGACTCTGTCTCCTGATTCGTTCTACCTCGAGAATGTGTTCCAGACATTCTCTACCGCCTACATCCATGTAGGCGTATACATGTTGTAGCGCCTTTACACATTCAGTTGGTCCAAATGATATGTCATTAGTTATGGTTATCATCATTTTACGTTCTACTCGTAGCGATCAACTACGGAATCTAGGATATTATCAGTAATGTGAAGTTGTAAGACATATGATGCCAGAAAATATGAATGCTGGCACGGTGACGGGAGATATAAATACGTTCTGAGTATTTATAAGGAAGGATTATTACTTAAGCGGTTTGATATCTGCTTTGCTAATTCTTGAGACTGTGATAATTCAATTTCAGTAAGTTCCTTTTCCAGCATGTCGTGGCGTCGCGTATCCATTGCATTACCACTATTAGCGACAATTTTATACCAGGCAAGCGCTTGAATTTTATCTTGTTCAATTCCCTTTCCATTAAGATACATAGTTGCTAAATTTCTCTGAGCAATGGTATAACCCTGTTCGGCGGCTTTACGATACCATTCAGCCGCTTTTTTCTGATCTTGTCGTACACCTTCACCATAGGCAAAAGCGACACCTACCTTGTATTGCGCCAGCGCATATCCTTTTTCAGCAGCTTCGTAAAATAAATTAAATGCAGTTCGATCATTTTGTGGCACCCCATCACCAAATGCATACGCTAGCCCTTGTTCGTATTTTGTCTTTCCTGTAGTGTCCGAAATTGCAACTGACTCAGCAGTATTATCATTTTCGAGAGTTACTAATTGTTCATTATTTATTGTAGTTGTCTCAATTTCTAATTGCTGTTTTGCTACCTGTGATTTTTGAAGATTTGCAAGATTGTTTTTTGCTGAATCATGACCTTGATCAGCTGCCAGTGCGTACCAATATGCGGCCTGGTTATAATCTTGCCCAATGCCTTCACCCATAAGGTACATATTTCCTAAACTATATTGAGCATCAACATTTCCTTGTTGTGCTGCACGTCGATACCAGAGTGCCGCCTGGGAATAATCTTGTTTTACTCCATTGCCAGAATAATAAAGTGTACCGAGTTTGTACTGAGCATCTTGATCACTTTGCGTTGCAAGAGGGCGTAATCTTTCTATTTCACTAATTGATGAATCTTCGCCAGTCTGATGTTCAGTTATTGCATCATCATTATCAGGTTCATCATTATAAATTGATACTTGATCAATTGCCGGTTCTGCCATAGCAAGTTCTTGTGATGTTTCAGACTCGTTATTATCAATTTCCTTATCCTTATCAGAGGAAAACATTTTTCCAATAAACCCAAAAAATCCTCCGGATTTTTCTGACTCTATTTGTTCCTCTTCTGTTACTTCTGCAATAGCATTGCTCGATTCACTAACAGGATTTTCGATGTTTTCATCTATTGCTATATCTTCCTCAGGCTCTGATGAATCGATATTAATACTCTGTATTTCTTCTGTTGATTCAAGTTCGACATTATCCGTTTCATTAACTATTTCAGTATCATCGCTACCAAATAAACTTTTAAAAAAGCCGGGCGATTCGGATGTGGGAGGTTGGGGATCCTGGAGTAAAGCTACGTTGTTTGATTGTGTGGTTTCTTCAGTAGTGGGAACAATCTCAGAAGAATCACTTATCTGCATGTCTTCAATTAGTTCTTCATCAGATGATGTTTGTAATGTGTCAGGAGAGGGAGTATCAACTGCGGCAATACTGTTTACTGATGATTCTTCCTCAACAACTTTAACTATATCTGATTTAGATGTTTCATCTACTATATCGTTTTGTGTTTCTTGTTTTGACTCTTCACCAGAGCTGCCACCAAACAGACCTCCTAATACAGCTAGTAAGCCTGGTTTCTTCTCTTCTTCAATTGCAGGTTCAGAAGCAGTGTCAGTAGTTTCTTCACTCAAGGATGTAATTTCTTCTTTCTCTTCTACGGTATCTTGCTCGCTTTCTTCTTTAGCATCCTGATTATTTGTCAATGCTTCTTGCTTTAATCGATTCTCGTGATTTAATGCTTCAAGTTTATTGAGGTTGTCGAGATTATTTTTAGCGGCAATATGCCCTTGCTCACTTGCCAGGGCATACCATGTCGCTGCATTTGTATTATTTTGCTCGACGCCTTCACCTAACAGATACATATTGCCAATGCTATACTGGGCATCTATATTTCCTTGATCTGCTGATTTCTTGTACCAATTATAAGCTTCATTAAAATCCTGTTTAACTCCCTTACCAACATAATAAAGCGAACCGAGATGTGATTGCGCTTCACTATCTCCAGCTTCTGCTAATGGTTTGAACTGATTTACTGCTTCATCATAATCACTGTTTTTTAAAGCACGTCGTCCTGCATTGACACTATATTGGGATAAATCAATTTCGACTTCTTGAGCGAGTTCAATTTCTTCAATAGCTGAAGCAGGTTCTTCAAGCTTTGCGATTAATATGTCATCGGTCTCTAATTTGGTTTCAGGTTCATCTAATGCAGTCTCAGTTTTTTTATCTTCACCAGAAAAGATATTACCCAGTGCAGAAAACAAACCACCAGAGGATTCACTTTCTTCGTCTACAGAGGCTGTATCAGCAGGCGCGGGTATTCCCAAAGCATTATGTATAGCTGATTCTTCAGATCCAGGTTCGTTTACTTCGGCGATATCAATCTCTTCAATTACCTCATCTGCATCGATAGTGTCCTCTGCTTCAGCAAATGAAGTGTCAGCCTCTGTATTTTCTTCACTGGAAAATAATTTACCTAATGCAGAGAACAAACCACCGGAGGGTTCACTTTCTTCATCTGCAGAAGCTGTATCAGCAGGTACGGGTATTCCCAATGCATGAGGCATAGCTGATTCTTCAGATGCAGGTTCGTTTACTTCGGCAATCTCGCTTTCTTCTACGACGACTTCAGTTGGAATTGTTTCTTTTGGTTCTTCTACCCGTGTTGCAACTTCTTCCTTAGTTTCAGGCTCGACAGGTGTTTCAGGCTCGACAGGTGTTTCAGTTTCTACAATATCCAGTTCAGAGTCATCGAGAGATAATAAACCTTCTTTTTCGACACTAAATAAGGGTTTCTTTTTTTGTTCTTTAACTTCCGGTGTTGTCTTTGCAGGTTTTTCGGGCGCAATCTCTTGGGCTACAACTTCTTCTTCAATGGGATCAGCTTTTTTTGTCGGAGTAGGTTCGGCTGTTGTTTCTTTAGTAGGGAGTGATTCAGGCTTTGCCTGGACAGTTCGTGTTGCAATATTAGCTGCTACTGAACGTTCCAGGCTGACAAGTTCATTTTGTGCTGCAGCATAACCCTGGTCTGCTGATTGTCTGAACCAACGTTTTGCCTGGGAATAGTTCTGTTCTACACCTTTGCCTGATCGATACAGTGTACCGAGATTATATTGAGCCGTAGCATCGCCGCGATCAGCTGCCATCCGATACCAGCGAACGGCTTCAGAATAATTTTGTTCAACACCCTCACCTGTATGATACATGCTTCCCAAGTGAACCTGTGCCCTGGCATAACCTTGATCAGCTGCTTTTTTAAACCAACGCGCAGCTTCCTTTTGGTCCTGTGGTACACCTTCACCGTAGGCATAGGAGATAGCCAGGCTGTAAAGTGAAACAATATGACCTTGTTCGCCTGCCCGGCGATACCAGATAGCGGCTTCTGTTAAATCTTGTTTGACACCTTCGCCAAAGGCGTAAGAGACAGCAAGATTGTATTGGGCATCCTTATTTCCCTGAATGGCAGCCATGCGGTACCATTGAACCGCTTGTTTATAGTCTTGAGGGACGCCTTCGCCAACATAGTACATATAACCCAGGTTCGCCTGGGCCGTTGCATCACCTTTTTCGGCCAGTTTTGTAAATTCAGCTACAGCAGTTGCGTAATCGCCTCGCGACAAGGCGTTACTGGCGCTATAGATATCAGCGTAGGCATTAAGAATGAAAATAAGAGAAAGTAAGGCTACTGACAGGAGACGAGCCATTAATTCAATCTCCCATGATTTCGCGAGATTATTTTCGTATGTAGTTGTTGCAATTATAGTTTTACGGAAGAACCGCTGTATTCGTACATATTATAGGATTGTAGTGGAAAATTTGCATAAAAACACCATATATTGTGGATTTACAGGAAAAATTTCAATTTTGTACATAATTTGTCAAATTACCAAATCAAAGATTTGGAATACAATAAGAAAGAGTCATAAAATGCGCCAATGACCGGGAAATTAATAGTATTCATCCCGCGTTCATAATCTGCTCTATTACTTTGCTTGATTCGCTACAAGCGATAGATTAACCCAGTTTTTTTTCTAATGCATCACAGTATGTTTTTAACACTTTTATTCTTGCATAACGTTTATCATTAGCTTCAATTAAATGCCAGGGAGCATACTCAGTGCTTGTGCGTGTTACCATATCATCGACTGCTGCTTCGTACAGATTCCACATTTTACGATTACGATAATCTTCTTCAGTAAGTTTATATTTTTTATAACTGATCTGTTCGCGTTCCTTAAAACGCCTTTCTTGTTCTTCCTTGTCAATATGCAACCAGTACTTGATTATAAGGACACCTGCTTCTGTAAGTTCTTCCTCAAAATCATTGATTTCTTTATAAGCCCTGAACCATTCTTCTTCAGATGCAAAACCTTCTACGCGTTCAACCAAAACACGGCCATACCAACTACGATCATAAATTGTTATTTGTCCTGCTTTTGGTACATGTCTCCAGAACCGCCATAAATAATGATGTGCTTTTTCTTCGTCCGTTGGTGCAGCGATCGGTATAACACGATATTGTCTCGCATCTAGTGCATGTGTTATACGTCTTATAGCACCGCCTTTACCCCCTGCATCCCAGCCTTCGAATACCAGGGTCGAAGATATATTATTAAGTCTGGCTTCACGTGCCAGAAGATTCAATTGCCCTTGATATTTCTCTAACTTCTTATTGTATTCCGCCTTGCTAATTTTAGTATCAACGTTTAAAGATTTTAATAAACTAATATCTTTCTCGATGATCTCAACTTTGTCTTTTTTGGCTGGTGCTTTCTCAGCACGTAATTTTATATGTGAATTGATGCGATCGAGTATGTGTTCTGCAACTGTAATGCTGCTGTGATTGATATCTGTACCATCAACAATTAACCATGGACAGTGCCCAGTACTTGTTTCTCTGATGACGCGTTCGGCAATGCCGACAAATTTATCATAGAGTTTCAGGTGTTTGAGATCTTTTTTGCTTACACGCCATTTTGTACCAGGATCTTTCTGATAAGCTTTTAATTTTGCCCTCTGTCGATCCTTACTCATGTGTACCCAGCATTTAATGATAAGTGTTCCATCATCAGATAGTTCACGTTCGATATTCTTGACGTGAATCAGGTTTGTATCTAACCCTGCATAATCAATTTTTCCAGTGATGCATTTTGCAATGGGTTCGCTATACCAGGAACCGACGAATATGCCAATTTGACCATTGCCAGGAAGAGCCATCCAGTAGCGCCAATGAGGCGGTCGTTTCGATTCGTCTTCACTTGGTATATCAAAGGCATGTGTCTGGATCCCTCTTGGATCCATCCATTCATTGAGTAAATTAATGATCTCGCCTTTACCACCACCATCAACACCGGATATAAGGACCAAAACCGGAAAGTTTTCATCCGTTAATTTATTTTGAACTTCAAGTAACTTGGTTCTGAGTTCAGGAACACGTTTTTTATATTCTGCTTTTTTTAGGGTGTGTCCTAATTCAGCAAGTTCGAACATGCGTATTCTCCTTAAAATTAATATCTATAATATCAATTTTAGGGGTGATTTCTGTTAACACATTGATCTAAATCAAACTTGAATCAGGCAAGTAAGCCACCTATAAGGGCACCAATTAATAAAGGTGGTATATATAGTATATAGAGTAATAAACCCCCACCAGCGAGTACGGCACCAATAACTGGTAAGGTTGTTAGCATAGTCCCGGCAAAGAACAAACCAATTGCGACAACAATTCCGGGAAGTAGTGCGGCCAATACACCGGCAAGTATACCGCCAGCTTGTTTACCACCGACAATACCTGCGACTAATGATCCCAGGCCAGGTAACCAGAATAAAAGAAGGGATATGATGAACATCCAGATCATGCCCATCAGTACACTACCATTATTACCCTCTGCCATCTTAATTCTCCAAATAATTATTATTAATTTTGTTGCTTAATCCCGCTTGGTACTGTAGTACAATTCAAGCCTCATACATATACAAAACCAATCCTACATCAAAACTATTCGGAGAACAGAGCAATGTCAGAAAGACAAAGCCCAACATCACAAATTCGTGAATTGATGCAAAAGCCCGGAATTATCAAAACGCTTGGTGCTCATGATGTTTTAACTGCTGTAATGGTAGAGCAATGTGGTTTTGATTCAGTTTTTATAGGTGGGTTTGGTACAAGTGCCAGTCTATATGGGTTGCCTGATTTGAATTTTCTCGGGATGACTGAAATGGTTGATGCAACCCGTCGAATGACGCATCGGGTTTCAATTCCTGTTGTTGCAGATGCAGATACCGGACATGGTGATTTACATAATGTCATGCGTTGTGTAAATGAATTTGAAGGTGCAGGGGCTGCAGGTATTATTCTTGAAGATCAGGTATTCCCAAAACGGTGTGGACATTTTGGTGGTAAAGAGGTGATACCTGCAGATGATATGGTAATGAAGTTTAAAGCCGCTGTTGAAGCCCGTAATAATCCTGATTTTTTATTTATTGCACGAACTGACTCAAGGGAGACTGATGGACTGGATGAGGCAATTGACAGGATTAATCGTTATTGTGATGCAGGTGCGGATGTTGCGTTTATTGAAGCTCCATTATCAGTAAATGAACTGGAAGAAATATGTAAGCGTGTTGAGTATCCAAAGTTTGTCAATATGCTTGCCTTAGGCAAGACACCGATCTTGAGTGCGGCCGAACTCGAAGAAATGGGATTCAAGTTAATGGTTGCGCCAATTGATTCTGTGTTATTAACAGCACATATCATGCGTGAGATGGCTGAAGTGTTTAAACGTGATGGTCATACAAAAAATCTCGAAGACAAAATGGTAGGCTTTGATGAGATTAAAGAGATTCTTGGTTTGTCTGACTACCTTTCTTTGAATGAAAATCTGAAATAATAACCAAGTTGTCGAGTTTGCTATGAAAAGGCAATACTGGATAATCGCTGTATATTTTGTATTTCTTGTTTCTGGGATCCCCTGGTATTGGCCAGATAACACCACTTATTTAGTAATGGGATTACCAGTGTGGTTTTTTGTAGCCATCCTTGTTTCGATTTTTGCATCACTCTTTACCGCTTTTATTTTATTGCGTTACCCATGGGATACAGAAGTTAACCCTGATGAATAGTAACCAGGTATTTAATCAAAGTGCCTGGATATTTATCAGTATTTATCTGGCTTCATTAATATTGGTTGGTTTTCTGGGCTATCGAGCCAGGCAGGAAAATACGCTTAAGGATTTTTATCTTGCTGGTAATGGTTTTGGTTTAATCGTTATTTTCCTTACTTTATATGCCACGCAGTATAGCGGTAACACATTATTTGGTTATTCAGGTAAAACATACCGGATTGGATATGCATGGATTATGTGTGTCCATTTTATGACTGCTATTGTTGCGTGTTATTTAATCTATGCACCACGACTCTATGCTCGAGCTCGGCAATATAACTACATAACACCAACCGATTATCTTCAACATCGATTTAATTCAAACTGGATTAATGTTGTGGCTACAGTAATTATGATTGTTGTTTTAAGTAATTATTTGCTCGCTCAACTAATGGCAATGGGTCGGGCAATGCAAGGTTTATCGATATCTGATCCAACAACAGCATATCAACAAGGTGTCATTTTACTTACCTTAATCATAGTAATTTACGGTACGCTTGGAGGTATTCGTGCCGTTGCCTGGACTGATGTAATTCAAGGTCTGGTATTAATGGTCGGGTTTATTGTTTTGTTATTCATGCTATTTAAACAGTTCGGTCCGATTTCACTGGCTACAACAACAATTCAACAGACGCAGGATGTAACAAAGGTCAATGTGCCTGATGCTAATCGTATTCGTGAATGGTTCAGCTATATTGTTATTGTTGGTCTAGGTTCAACATTGTATCCACAAGCTATTCAACGGATCTATGCAGCACGATCTGAAAAAGTATTAAGACAAGGTCTCGCAATCATGGCATTTGCACCGTTATTTACATCTTTGATTGCCGTTATTACAGGCATTTATGCAATTGCTTATATTCCCGGTATGGAAGGTACTGCTTCAGATCAGGTCTTGGCAAGGATACTTTCTATTGTTCAACAGAATTCTATTTTGGGTTACTGGCTTGTTGTAATTCTCTATGCAGCAATTCTTGCAGCAATGATGTCGACGGCTGATTCGGCATTGCTCTCTATCTCTTCTATGTTAAGTAAAGATATCTATGGTCGATTCGTAGATTCGAATGCGAGTGAAGCAAAATTAACCCTTTTAGGAAAAATATTTTCCTGGTGTTTAATTATATTTCTGGTGTGGTTAGCTATTTATTTAAGCGATAAAACCTCGTTATTAATATTACTGGACAGAAAATTTGATATGTTGATACAGTTGGTTCCTGCTTTCATGCTGAGTATACATTGGCGAGGCTTACAGGCATTACCAACATTTATAGGTCTTGTCATCGGTGTTTTTGTTTCGCTATGCTTGGCGTATGCTGGATTTGATTTTGTTCAGAATGGGAAGATCTATGGTTTCCATCCAGGACTAATAGGATTGGTTATTAATATCACTATTGCAGTGATTGGTAGTGTATGGAGTGAAAAAACAATAGTAATTAAAGCGGGATAGCAATAACGTTGTAATAAGGGCAATTTGGAGCATGTTGTTTTGTATTGAGTTAGTTAATCGTCCGTTATTGTATATTTTTCCAATACTTCCAGGGGGACGTGTTCCAGTACAGAATAATGTGTAGAACGTAAAAGAATTTTAGGCGCAACGCCTGCTTCTAATGCCTCAATCCAGCGGGACAGGCAAATACACCATCTATCTCCAGAACCAAGACCCGGGAAATTAAATTCTTCTTTTGGTGTTGATAGATCGTTGCCACTTTTTTTGGAGAAACTTAAAAATTCTTCTGACATCTCAGCACAAACAGTATGCATGCCGATATCATTTTCACAGGTTTCACATTTACCATTTCGGAAATAACCTGTTTCGAGTTCATCGCAACAGGATTCAAGCGCTGTCCCTAATACATTTTTTATCATTTGTTATGTATATCATTTCCAATATTATTTTCAATATCAGATTTAATAACAACCATGAATCGATTGAATCTCTATAGACACTTTATTCATTATTCAGTCGAAATATTTTTTTAATTATCTGTTTGTCATGTTTTGCGTGTGTGTGGGTGATGGTTTGTCGATGACCATAGGGTTTCCATGCAGGTGCTATTACATTTGGCATATCTGAACGGTTTAATAAATTAGCTGGGGCGAGCGTAAATTCTCCATATCGTTCATTGATCAGATCCATTGCCTTGTTTAATTGATATTGCTTAATATTATCTTCTCCAAATAAATCGATCTGCCCTTTTTCCTGGCGGGGGTCTAGTGCTGTTATTTGAACCTGGAAAATACCTTCACCATGCCAATATCGGGATAGAGCCACTTTACAAAGTTTCATTATTGGACGGCTGTCATTTGTCGGGAATTTTGTTTTTAGTTTATTACTACCAAGCCAACCGTCATTTTTTTTCAATCCAATAAAAAATCGTTGAGCCTGTAAAGAATGTCGTCTTAATCGCTGAGCTACCTTTTCAGCCATATGAATCAGGTACATATATATGGCATCTCTGGATTTTGTATTCGGCGGCATGACTTTCCCATGTCCAATAGATTGTGGTGCCTTGACGTTGTTCTCAACTTTCTCAGGATCTTCACCCTGGCACATGTACCATATTCTTCTACCAGGGTTGCCGAAGCGTTGACCCAAAACGCTGATAGGTAAATTTACAACATCGCCGCAAGTAAATGCGCCTCTCTTGGCGAGAAAAGCACCAATACCTTTGTTAATTCCACATAGTTCCATAACCGGAACATCTTTTAGAGTATTGGCTGCATCCCATGGAGGAATAATCGTTAATCCGTCTGGCTTATGAAGTTTCGCAGCATACTTGGCCGTGGTTTTATCGCCACTTATACCTACCGAACAACGTACCCCGGAAACACTGAATACCTTGTGTTTAATTTTTATTCCAATAGTTTTCGGATCATCCCAAAGCTTTTTGCAGCGGGTGATATCAAGAAAAGCTTCATCGACAGAGAAGACTTCTATATCGGGCGTAATCTCATGAAGTATCTGCATAATGTTTGTTGATATTTCAGCATATAAAACCGGATTAGCGGGGAGTTGAATAAAATTTGGGCAGAGTTTTTTAGCTTCTTTAACGCGCATGCCTGTATGTATCCCATATGTTCGTGCTTCATATGAGGAGGTGATGATGCATGTCCCTGTCATTCCATTGGTTATACCAACGGGTTTACCAACGAGATAAGGGTTGTGTGCCTGTTCAATGGAGGCAAAAAAAGCATTCATATCGGCCAGCGCGATGACGCGGGGCCAGTTTTTTATTGTCATTTCAATCTAGAAACCGAAGTTGGACGCGTTTGCACCGTGAATTATTTATAAAGAATGGCATGTTAAGTGTGCGTTTTTTAG
>CAYMPA010000044.1:0-19872 GCA_964392105.1 uncultured Enterobacteriaceae bacterium | reverse complement strand
TTTTTCAACAGGACGCTCTATTGTAAAAACATGGTTTATAATTATTGACCCATTCTTCCCGTCATTTACTTTTAGAGACTCGGTATTGAATATATTGCCAGATTTGTTTTCGGTTTGTGTGCTGGCACAGGAGATAAATGAACAAATCAATAGTAAAACAATTAAATGCCTTATTAATATTTTAAACATCCTGTTCTATATATCCTGAAAAATTCAGAATGTTTCTTTCACGCTGGTTCAATAATCTCGTAAGAAGTCAGGCTGGGACCAACCTTCAGATCAGCCATACGATCAAACATGATTTTGATGGCCGCACGAACATCCTCTTTCAAATACGTTGTATCGTCATTACTGAACATGCGAATGTGATCTTCCGCATGCCCACGTCCAACCTTTCTCGCTGCTGTATATGCTTCTTCGTAGTGATCATGACTCCATTGCAAGGATTCCTGGCACAGTTTTGTGATCTGCCCGGCGAGTTCACGTCCCAATGTTTTCTTCACAAGATTCAGGCCGACTGGCAATGGCAATCCAGTATCCTTACACCAGGTCTCACCGAAGTCACAAACTTTGGTTAAACCTTTCTCGCCGAAAAAGAGTAGCTCTTCGTGGATCATCACCCCCGCATCATATTCACCCTGGATAATCTTGCCACTGATCAGATCATATTGATCCTCTATCAACTCGGCCCCTTTACAATACATCAGTGCCAGTATGCCACCTGTGGTTGGCATACCCGCTATCGCTATCCGTTTTCCTTGAAGTTCTTCGACAGTATGATAATTCTTTGATACCAGTACAGGACCGTAATCACGGCCAACACTATTGCCGACTGCCATTATCCAGTAATCTTTTTCCAATAGTGGATAAACGACCGAAGACACCCCCACCACATCGTAAACCTGATCACTGGCGGCGTGATTTAAAGCAATGATGTGGCCCCGTTCGAAAATTACTTCTATACTTTTATCCGGTAGCCCCAGGTGCCCTGACTCCCAACCATAATAGTTGAATACATCATCACTATCCGGCGTGTAGGCAATACGTAATTTTGACGGTGTGTTATTCACATTCGTATACCTTTATTGACCATTAATTGACCAGTTATAAGTTAGATTTGATTTTAATTCAGCATCAGCTGGCAAATCTGAATATCGAGAAATAAATGCTTTCACGCTTCCATAGGCTTTTTTGAAATCTTTTTCAAACCAGTCAAATAATTTTGACGTTCTGGCTTTTTTACCTTCGATAATTAACCCCTTTTGTGGATTAGATAAAAATCTTTTTGACTGATCATCCAACTGTTCATTCAATTTTTCTGCCGTATAAGGTTCGATTCTGAGGTCCGGGCAACTGACGGAAGCGCAGACAATCGCCATATGAATTCGGGGATCACCCATGGGTCTGAGAACCTCATGTTCTATTTCACTCAGGCTGATTTTTTTTCCTCCGATGGTACCAACCTTTTTTTTCCAAACGGGTTTCAAAAAAGACCCAACGTTCTTGATACTCTCTACCGGCCAGTTATCAACGACCGTTTTTATTGCAAGGATATTGTAGGCGTTGATAAAAAAAGCGAGCTTTTCCTGTTTGCCCTGAAGTTGTTCAGGTGAAAATTCTGCGAATTGCTGTACCAGCCTGGTAAACTCTGGCTCTTTCTTCAGTTCCGTATAATTGACCCAGCTAAGCGTAGTGCCAAGATGCTTTTCTGATTTGACATATTGCATTAACAATTTTTGATATGAATCCATTGGTGGTTCTACAGCCGAGACGATTGCCGGGAGAACAAGCAATATGCTTAGCATTAATACTTTATTTATTGATCTGTTCTCCAGCATAACCAAATCAATATTCCTGGATTATTTGATAATGCGTATTTCTCTGTGCAGGTATAAAACCCGTTTGACGGATTGTTTCCAACGTTTCTTCAAGATTGGTTTTTGGTGCATGTTTAGCTTTTTTAAGCACATTTTCTTCAAATAACAACCCGCCAAAATCATTGGCGCCGGCCAGAAGACCCAGTTGCCCGGTCTTTTTACCTTCACTAAACCACGAAGACTGTATATTGGAAAAATTATCCAGTAATAATCGGGCTATACTGATAATGCGCAGATATTTGATGGATGGCGATGATTGTTTTATTTTTTTACCCAATGTGGAATTCCCGGGTTTGAAAGACCAGGGAATAAATGATGAAAAACCGGAAGTGTGATCCTGCAACTCTCTGAGTCTGAGAAGATGCTCAACGATCTCTTTATCGTTTTCTTCATGTCCATACATCATGGTTGCGGTTGTTTTGAATCCTATCTGATGGGCCTCTCTCATTAATGACAACCATTGAACAGCTGAGTTCTTTTTTGGTGAAATCAGTTTGCGCACACGTTCAGACAGGATCTCCGCACCCCCGCCAGGAATGGTTCTAATGCCTTCGCGCCAGAGTTTCTGCAGGACTTCTGCAGTGGATATATTTTCCAATTCGGCCATGTAGATGATCTCGGATGGAGAAAAAGGATGAATATGGATCGCCGGTGTTTTGTTCTGAATAGCGCGAATATAATCGATAAAATCCTTCAATCGGACATTGGGATTATGTCCACCCTGAAATAATACAGTTGTCGCACCCGCATACCAGGCTTTATCGACACGTTCCGCCAGTTCATTAGGCGTCAATGTATAGGCTTCTCTGGATTTTTCCGAACGCCAGAAAGCACAAAAGGTACAGATAGTATCACAGACATTGGTGTAATTTGGATTGGTATCGAAGACGAATGTGACCTTGTTGTCTGGATGATGTCGTAATCTGCTTGAATGCGCATAGCGCATCAACTCACCCAACGGCATGTTTTGCAAAAGATACAAACCATCTCTGGCATCCAGACGAATACCCGCCTTGATTTTTTCTATAAGCTTGGTTTCAGGCACACTGTTTCCTCAACTGATTATTCAATTGATTAAATGCAGGACTATGTTTCTTCAACTCGGATAAAAAAAGTGACTGACCTGTGTGTTCCCGTTCGCCTATCCTTGTTTTAATCCCCTGTAAATAACCCATGACTTGACCATATGTCATTCTGAATTGTCGTGCTTCCCGTTCGGCAGTAATCCGATGAAGATTGGTTTCATTCTCAACGAATGCAGTTAACCATCGTTTTAATTCCGTATGAAATTTTGCTGGCGCATCTTTATTGATGACCCAACGGGCAAAGACAAAAGGAAGCTGCTGACACTGCATCCATTGACTGGAAAGGTCCATGACATACAAATCCAACCCGCTTTGCAAACATTCAAGAGCACGATCACCAATCAGTAACTCGCCATCAGGAACATCTTGATCACTTGCCGTTTGGGGTAGGTTGTCAAACCCATGTTGATAACCAAACAAGAGTCCCAATAGTTTGATCGACGTAGCGGATTCACTGGTCAGTTTAATGGTGTTAGTTGGTGTAAATAGTTCAAATGGTATTTTTGAAAAAAACAAAACACTTTGAACGGGTCCTTCACTGGCGATCCCGAAATCACCAAGCAATTCAAATTGATCTCCTAAATGTGCCAGGCTAGCTACGGGAACAACCCCTGCCTGGACGCGTCCATTAATCAATGCCTTGACAGATTCACGCGGTGGCAATTGCACAAGCTCACAATTCTCGATATCCGTATGATAAAAAAATGATCGGTTATTAAGATAGGGTGTTAATGCGACAGGATAGTTCATGCTTGCAGGACTAAAGGTTGTGGGATCTGATCATTCAGCGGTTGGTATTGTCCGTCCCTTTCCACAGGCTCATGGCCTGCCATCAGGATCAGTTTCTCCATTTCATCTTTCGCCAGTTCAGTAGGCGTTTTTGCGCCGGATGCATGAGCGATTCTTTCCAACCCAAGTGTACCATCAAGATCATCGGCGCCGTATGAAAGTGCTGCCGCCGCTGTTTCGACTCCGATCATTGGCCAATAGGCCTTGATATGCGGAATGTTATCCAATATCAACCGGGACATCGCAATTACTGTCAGATTTTCCAAAGGTGATAAAGATTGATCGCTGTCTTTACCAAACTGTAATGCCAAAGGAATGAATGAAACAAACCCATCGGTATGATCCTGAAGATCACGCAACTGTAACAAATGAGATACTCTCTCTTCCCAGGTTTCTCCTAAGCCATATAACATGGTGCAATTAGAAGTGATACCAAGCTTATGCGCTACTTCATGCACGGCCAACCAATCACCCGCTCCAATCTTGCTTTTAAAATGTTTTTCCCTTATACGCTCAGAGAATATTTCGGCACCGCCGCCAGGTAAAGCATCCATACCTGCTTCACATAATTCGATCAGGATCTCATTGACAGGACGTTTTTCGAGCGTTGCAAACCAATGGATTTCGACAGCAGTATAGGCCTTGATATGAATGGCTGGAAAACACCGGTGAATTTTAGCAACCAACTCCAGTGATCGTTGATAATTCCAGTCATGGTTCAAGCCGCCGACAATATGGACTTCATTAGGTTCGGCGTTTGAGATGCTTGCCAGGATTTCATCTTCTTTTAAACTATAGATTCCGCTTCTACCCGGTAAGGCGGCATAGTCACAAAATGAACAGGTACGCACACAAAGATTGGAGGGATTGATCTGTAAATTATTGATATAAGTTGTAGATAAACCATAACGGGATTTTCGACTTATATTTGCTGCTTCACCGATATAAAACAGACTCTCAGGTGAGGGTGGTTGAAACAGATCGAGCGCCATATCCCGGGTAATGCGTTCACCCTGTTTCACATGCTTTAATAACTTTTTATAGACTCGTTTCATACTGTGATCTCCTGACTAAACAAACGAGCAATATCAGTCACTACCCTGTGTGCAAGTTTCTCACTTACATCACCCAGGTTAAGTTTTAATTGCTTACGTTCTGCGGCATAGTCACTGATGATCTTTATTAATTGGTAGGGGATATTATTCTTTTCACATAGCCTTGCGACTATACCCCCTTCCATATCGACCAATTGCGCAACACCTGACAACAATTGTTTTTGATGCTGATCAAATACGGGCTGATCAACAGTTAGTAATACGCCATCTGGATATTCTTTCAAACTATGGGAATGTATGGAAAGTTGACAAACATCTTCATGGATTTTCCCGTCCTGACAGACCCATGAATGGGTAATATTGACAATATCACCTATAATAAAATTATCAGTCAAACTAGCTGCCACACCACAGTTAAAGATCGTATTTGCTGCATAATTATCAATAATGAACTCAACAGCAGGCCTGACCATATCCATACCCATGCCAGTGATAATAATAACCGAAGGTTGGCCCGCTATGCTGGCCTGGTATATTGGCCATGGTTGCGTTAATGTCTGTTCCGCATTAACCATGCTAATAAATGGATCCGCTTCCATAGATGTTGCGAAGACAAAGGCCAGGGTTGTGTGTGCAATCACGGAATCAACCCCTGCAAAGTGGCACGCTTGGCCAGAGTATTAATTGCCTGATGACCTGTAGGACCCAATGATTTTGTAAATTCATTAACATAGAGATTGATATGGTTTTTCAAAACACCAGGATCCATTTCCTGACTATTATCCATTATATATTGATCAGTACTGGCATCATCGATAGAACGTTCAGAAAATGATCGACGCATTAGTGACTCAAAATCCTTTGTAAATTCATCATCAATTGTTCTTCGAATTACAAAGTTCCCCAACGGCACTGGTAGTCCTGTTTCGTTTTCCCACCATTCACCAAGATCACAGATTAAATGCAGACTGGAATCTTTATAAGTAAAGCGACTTTCATGAATAATGACACCGCAATCGAATTCACCGGATTTTACTCTTGGGATAATTTCATTATAAGGTATGAAATAATGCTTACCTGTCTCAATCTCAATACCCATGAGTTGAAACAACAAATATGCGGTTGTCTGTTTTCCCGGAAATACAACACTGCAATTCTGTAATTCATTCAAAGATCGTGGTTGTAATGAGGTCAGCAGCGGTCCACTGCCGTAACCTAAAGCTGAACCTGTATCCAGCAGTTTATAGTGTTCCCTGATCTGTAGATATGTATGACTGGAGACCTTGATAATATCGTAACGTTGTTCGAAGGCAGCAGCATTTAACACATCTATATCATGTAACTTAATATCGAACATCACTCCAGGCATAGCTACTTCACCTGATGCTATAGCGCTCAATACAAAGCTATCATTCGGGCAAGGTGAATAAGCCAGGCTCATTGTTTTAGTTATTATGTTTTCCATGCTTATGCCAGCAGAAATTTTGTTACTGAATTGGCAAGTTCTGATTCTTTCCCAATAAAAAAATGATCGGCTTCAGGGAATGATTGAATGGACTTTGGTTCTGGCAATAGCTGATAAAGCGTTCTAATATCCTGCTCTGAACAGGCAAAATCATCAGGCGCATAAAAGAATTTTTGTTGTTGCTTGTTAAACATCTGATCAGCACTGAGTTTCCATTTACTTAAAGGTGGTGAAATCATACCAAGCTTTTTGACTTCGTGATCATTCGATAGTTTTATGGAAGGCAAACAACCAAATGAATAGCCAACAACATAAACAGGCCATTCTGTCTTAATGACACCTGTTAATTCTTGATATGCCGCCTCACAATCTATATAAATTTTTTCTTCGTAAGCTGGACAAGTAGAGTTTTTCCAGAATAATTCCTGATCCTCTTGCAAGTCTCTGTCTGTTTCGCTCATACCAATGCCTCGGTAATTGAATCTGAAAACAATAAAATTGTGATTAGCCAGTGTCTTCGAGATTTGTGTTAAAACATTATTCTCCATATCTCCTCCTAAAAAAGGATGTGGAGGGCATAACAACACTTTTGCCTCGGGCAACTGCGCAGAATCATCATATGACAGTCTTCCTTCTATCCTGATATTTCCTGATGGAAAAAACAGGCTTTCCTCTATCACTTTTGTAAGCCAAATAAATTTGGTGGCAAGCGGAGATAGGTCTCAAGTAATCCAGGGTCATCGAATTGTGTTTCATCAAAATAGATCATCTGGGTTTCACGCTGTCTTGGATGGCCGGCATGATAGAGTCCTGACGGTTTTAACAATGCGCATTCCGGACGATGCGCACCCCTTACAAGGCCATCGGTATCGAATAGACTGGCGTAACGATCATTAAAGGGCAGATTTTCCAGCTCGTCATAATGGCGGATTTGATAATTGTGTTGTTTGGATGTTTGATCCAGTAATTCAGCGTGTTGTTTTGATTGGATCGTGATCAGTTGATGGTGTCCTGCCGATACATAGATCACAACATTATTGGCCTGTCCTGAATCAATATCCGTAACCAGCTCAGGAACAATGGCATCGTATTTTCCATCAACTGAATTTTCCACATAAAACTTTTTGTCTTTCAGTTTTTTAGAAAAAGTTTTGCTTGCCAATAACTCAAGGTGGTCAGTCGGAAAATTTTTATAATAACATCCACAATTGGAAACTGATTCAAAGTCCAGAGGCTGATTGTTTTTATCCAGTGTTACCCTGACCGTCCAGCCATCGAAAGGCCCTGCTTCAGGATCCAACTTGCTGAGTTGCGGATGTGATGGATGCCAAAAAGTGTAAACCAGTTGTTTTATATTAAAACCACGACTATTTTTCTGGTCAACATAGGCATAGATAGTTGGCTTCGTAGTATCGACTTGAGGAATAATGTCATCAATATTTTTACCGTTTAAATAAACTCTTCCAAACCGATCATTTTCTATTGAATAAACTGCGTTTGGATTTATTTCATGGACAATAATTGGCGCAAAATGCTGCAATAAGGCCCAATTATCTGAAGAAATATTTTTGGGTCCGTTTTCATCTAGTGAAAGCGTATAGATTTCAAAATGATTGAAATCCGGCTTGACGGGACCACGATGATCCGTTGCCTCGTGATAGGCTATCCAGCCCTTGATAAAGGGCACGGCATAAAAAGTCTCCCATTCCCGTTTCAGGCGATCCTTTGTCATGATTGATTCTTCAATATTGTCAACAAAAGATTCCCAATATTGATCCAGTTCTGCAACCGTCTTTATATTTCGTACTCGATCTGCTTCAATAGTCTCGGCCTGTAATGCGTAACGTTGATAGGTTTTAAACAGATTACCCGTATCGCTTGAAAGATCCGGGTGATCTATCACGAACTGATTTAATTGTTTCGGTGACAAACGAGAAAGATAGAGCGCCATGGCCTCTTCACCCACCATGATCACTTCCTGAAGGATATCAATAACAAAACTTTTTTTTGCCTTAAGATCGGGTAACGCCTGATAATGTTGTAACTGATAACGTAAAGGAAGATTAAACCAGAAGAAATCATGACCAATGACGCGCTGGTAACGAGCATCGGTCACCTTCTCTCTTACCATTAACTCCTGCAAAGAATGGAAAGGACTTGCTGGCCTTACTATCTTTTCAGGTTGCTTAACAGGCACATTAACACAACCTGACAGTACGATTAATATTGCAAAAAATAATAACCTTGTATTTTTATGAATCATAACTTTTGAAAGTTAGTTTAATTTGAGAGTTGATTGATTGCCTGTGTGACCTCAGCAGGATCTTTCGTGAAGCTGATGGATGTTATGTTCAGATTGTCCAGATGAATAACCGTTGTATTTTTGTTCTGCGACGGAAATTTTTCGGTCACTTTGCCTTCTCTATCAAGCAGGATGGAATATTTGTGCTTCCTCATTTTTGGCAAAGCGAACGTCTTGGCAATGAAACCGGGCATGCCACTGATATTACTGACAAACAAAGCGTTTCTTTTTGCAAGATAATCAGCCTCCTTATCTTCGATTGCTTTTCTGACCACCTTTCCTCCCTTCATGCCCGTAGTGAACAGGATCAGTTTTGTAGATTCATCTACACTTGAGGGAACATCATGTTGATCCTGAAGCGTTATTGGCTCAATCGTGTCTCCAACAACATAAAATCGAATATCTTCCTCCGCATTCGCAACGAGAGGGAACAAAAATAATAGAGGAAATAAATAACGAAGCATATAAATCACCTTATTTAATATTTGTACGAAAATAACATCGCATTATTAAGAAAACCTTAAAACTGCAATATTGCACCAGGGGGACAGGCTTAAACCTGTCTCTCGAAGAGAATAAATATTTATTGCAGTCAAGCACTATTACCGTGGTATTTAATGACCATATCCGTCGGAAGTGTGGCACAGGGTCTGGAAATATTGACTGTGGCGTTTCCGTAGGCCCCGACAGTCAGCTTTTTTGCTGCGCTGGTTTCAATTTCTGCTAACAATTGATTCGTATCACACAACTTTTCTGTCAGTGCCTGATGATAAATAAAGACCAGCTTTTTCAGATATTTCGCGTCGTACAGTACGCCTTCAATCCTGAGACGACTGGCACCCGTCTCGACCAGTTGTTCAAGAAATCCAATCGTGCACAGGTCTTTCGCCATGAACAGATGATTACGACAATACTGATCCGTTTCCAGCCAGTGCAATTCACCCAGTTTGTCCTGCATGGCATAATTGCTTCTGCTGCAGGGACCCGGGCAGGGATCGTGTTTGCCGGTCCCGGTCATATGTGTACCAACGATACAATATTCAATCAGCATTCCCGGCATGGAACCATGCGCCATACATTCCATTTGCAATGCAGGTGTTTGCTCAACCAAATCGTGGATCTGGGATAATGTCAACTCCAGTCCTGGTGTAAAGATTTCAATGCCATGATCATTAAGGAGATATGCTGAATCCGGGTTCCATACGTTAAATGAAAAATCAGCATGTAAGGGTACATCCGTTTTATTCTCAAGATAATTTAGTGCGCCGATGTTGTGAACAAGAAATTCATCTGGCCGCTGATCGCCAAAACCTTCCAGCAGCGCGTCAATGTCAGAAAATTCTCGCCCTGTCGTTATGCGCGGTGTTTGTATTCCCACTTTTTTCCCGTGGTCATGGCACGCAATGATCAGCTCCCTGAGTCTTCCTGCTTGCCAATTCTTTTCTTTATGACCTGAAAAATGTTCGCCACCTACATATATCCAGTTACAAGGTGAATCCAGGAGGGAAAAAGCGGATTCTTCAGACATGCAACGAACACTCAGTTCCGGTTTATTGTTAACATCACTATTCTGTGACTTGTTCGGGTTTGATATGACGGTATCAATTTTTTCGTAGGGTTTCTCGTCTACTGCGATAGAAAAAAATCGGGGTTCCCTTTTACCCGACAGTCCTGATGAACCGACACCGGGATTATCGAAGGCATGGCTTGTACCCGTTTCACGAATGGTTTTTGAACGTAACCTTCTCAGCGCATCAAAGTCGGTCGAGTAAGCGCCAGGATCATCGTAGTATCGATCAATTGCCTCGCGATAGATTTCAACAATAGGCTGCAGATAATCTGCCGTCCTTGCCCTGCCCTCAATCTTCAGGGAGGCAATGCCAATGCTGATGAGTTCAGGGAGTTGATGATAGAGACACATATCTTTTCGGGCCAAAACATACTGTTCTTCTACTCCAGCTAATATCTTTTTCTTGTCCCGGTCTATCAGGTTCCATTGCCAACGGCAGGATTTCAGACATTTGCCACGATTCGCACTGAACTCACTTGAGATACCACTATGCAAACACTGTGAACCTTGCGCAACACACATGTCTCCGTGGACAAAGTACTCCACCTCAACACCACTTTGCTCTGCGATTTCCCTGGCTGCATAGATGGTAATATCGCGCGAGGTGATAACACGTTTGATACCATAGTCTTTAAGAAAGTTTGCCATTTCCTGATGGTGGACATTCATCATGGTACTTGCATGAAGATCGATCTGGATTTCCAGTTTCCGCGCCAAACGTAACAGTCCCAGATCCTGTATTATCAATGCGTCGGGCTGTATGGATTGCAGGTACAATAAGTACTCCTGCATTTCAGCCAGTTCTTCACGGGTCAGCAAATTATTCAGCGTGATATAGGACTTGACACCGTGTTCCCGGGCATACTGAATAACATCACCCAGTTCCTCCCGGGTAAAATTCAACCAGTTACCGTGTTGACGCATGGCATAGCGTTTTTCAGAAAAATAAACCGCATCTGCGCCCGCTGCAATGACGGCATGAAGCGCTTCCCAGCCACCACAAGGCGCCAGTAGCTCAATACGTTTGTTGTTCATAAAGTCCTCCAGCATCAGCCAAAATGTTTTATAAAGGCCGCGTTCAATCCTGCCCCCAAGGCATCAATATCATCCTGTTCCATGATCAAGGGTGGCATCAGTGTCAATACATTACGGTTTGGACCGGTTTTACCTACCAGAAATCCTTTGTCCTTTAATGTCTCCAGCACCACATCCATTTCCTCTGCGGCCGGATCACCATTTTCCCGCACCAGTTCCGCACCGAGCATCATGCCCAGTCCACGAATCTCTTTGATCATTGGAAACTGCTCCTGCAACGTCTCCAGAATTTCCTTGAGTTTTGCTCCATTCCGCTGCGCCGTTTTCTCAAGCTGTTGTCGTTCCATAAATCGCAACACTGAGAGTGCCGTGGCCGCACACACCAGATTGCCGCCAAAGGTTGATGCACCTGGCCGGGTATATTTTTCAGCCAACTCATCAGTAGCAATAAAAGCACTGATCGGCATTCCATTACCAAGCGCCTTGCATACGGTAATGATATCCGGCTGAACATCATGCTGTTCGAATCCAAAGCGTTTCCCCGTTCGACAAAATCCGGTCTGTGCCTCGTCCATAATTATCAATACATCATGTTTCTTCAGAATTTCACTGACTCTATTGAAATAACCCTGGGGTGGTACAACGATGCCACCATTTCCATGTACAGGCTCGGCGATCATGGCAGCCACCTTGCCGGGATTGTTATCAAGAACATGATCGACTTCTTCAGCACAACGCAGTTCACATTCAGGATGTTTAAGTTTAAACGGACAATCACCACAGTTTGGACTGGGAACAAAATGGACATTTTGCGGTGATTCGGGGTCGGTGCGCCAAAACTCAATACCGGTTACACCAGCTGTCAAGTAAGTCCGACCATGTAAACCTCGATCCAGCGCAAGAAAATCATTACGACCAGTCGCCAGTTTGGAAAGTAATAAAGCACCTTCGTTGGCCTCCGATCCGGAACTGCAAAAAAAACTTTTATTACATGAGCCCGGAATGAAATTGGCCAGTTTTTCTGCCAGGCGTAGCATGGGTTCGGTCAGGTAGATTGTGGTTGTATGCTGCAAGCGCTCGACCTGTGCCAATGTGTCTTTCGTGATCTGCGGATTAGCATGCCCGCAATTAGTTACCCCAACGCCTGAATAACAATCCAGATAACGGCGGCCTTCAGTATCGAATAAATAACAACCTTCACCACGTTCCAGTACCATAGGGTTACGATAAAAATGAAAAACACAGGGGATCAAATACTTATCCTTAAGTGCCAACATCTGTTCTGTATGTTGATCAGGCATGTTTAATAGATCCCGTTCTCGACCTTAAACTGTTCGTTTTGAATGGGTTGTGGATCGCTGACACCGTCCCTACCATTACCCCCGATGTTGGGGGCAACCCGGATACCGCAATCCCGTTCCATGACATTGGCAAGGAAACAGGATTCATCCAGCCTGTGCATCACAACCTGTCCCTGTTCACCATAGGCAACCACATTACATAGTCTTTCAATATCGCTTTCATTCTCATTCATACTGACCAGACGTATTACAAGGCGTTCCGCAGGGGGAAAATAGGCAGGTAATTCATTGTCTGGCCTGTGTGGTTTCAATTCATGACTGACACCAAACAGGGTGTTCCCATAACCACTTAAAAATTGTGCATTGGGAAAGGCCTCCCCCAGTTTATTAAGTGTTGAATTAACGATCGGCATGCCACCAAGATAGATAAATTCAATCGCCTGCCTGTGTCTGTAGTGCATGACCTTAATCATCTCAATGAGCATCACCGGTGTACTGAACAGAAAACGGATATCCTGTTGACATATGATCTGTGTCGCCTGTCCGACCAGATGCTCCAGATAACGCTTGCGTGCGATGGAACCTTGCGTCAATGCCCGGTACCAGCGCGGATCAAAGTCCACACTAAATCCGTCACAATCTGTCGTGGCCCGGGCGATTTGACGGGCCGCCTTACCGATAATATGCGGACCACAGGGTCCCAGCCATAACCAATGACCTTTATTTCTCGGTGTTTGCCAATTGCAGGTAGAGAGAAAAGGTTCAACAAAAGCCTCCTGAAATTCATCCTCACAATAAGCCGTGGTCTTTGGTGCCCCGGTAGCCCCGCCCGTCTCACCGGTTATTAATCTGTTATGGTTCAACACAACTTTTGGGATAAAATCTTCAAGCGGTCGTTCACACAATGTCTGCAGATCGAATGGTCCAAGTTCGTGTAAATCATCAATAGACTGAATACGTTTGCAGATTGAAAATCCTAATTCGCGTTGCTTATCGAGCCAGTAAGGTGTACCAGTTTCAGGATGCAGGTGGAGTTTTAGTATTTTTTCAAGCAAAACACTCATGCCTGCGCCTTTTTATTAATTAGCAATATCGGCAACATATACACATCACACAAATAGGCAATGATAACGGCAATGATTGAAAGTAATCCGAACTGGGTAACCGGTCTCAAACTAGAAAACAGCAGACTGGTGAATGCCAGAACGATTGTCAGGCTGGTTATCCACAAAGCTGGTTTTACTTCATTCATGGAATGATCTACCGAACCGGTTTTTTTCCATACATACAGAAGATGAATTGTATCGTCTACAATCACTCCAAGCATGACGCTGATTACAAACAAATTGATACTGTTAACAGGGATCTCGAGTACCGCCATAGCGCCCGCCATGATGATTAATGGCAAAATATTGGCAAGACAGGCAGACAGTAAAACTTTCACGGAACGAATGATTGAGGCCAGTACCAGTGTCATCAATATCAATATGATCGGAAATACCACTGCCTGCGTCTTTAGCAGGGCATCCTGCGCCTCCAGTATCAGGGGGAGCAGACCGGTAATATGCATTGTCAAACCCGGAAGATCATTTTCATTCCAAAGCCTCTTCAGGTTGCTTATATTGGCTGTATATGGTGAATCTGAAATACTCTTGAAGCGGAAAGACAACCGCATTGATACCCTGTTATCACTCAGGTATGCCTGTTTCATTTCAGACATTACGATATCTTCTGTGTAGGTATTCAACCAGTCAAGTGGGGAAATAACGGTTGTCAATTCCGGCAACTTGCGTACTGCATTTAAAAATAGTCCTACTTGTTCTGTCTTGTCCCGTGTTGTTACGGGTGTCCCATCATTCGTCTCCACAATCATGTCCACAACCATTAACCCGGTCAGTCGATCTTCAATAAATTTATAGGATTGAATCAATTCAGAAGCAGGTGAAAAAAAATAGATCGCATCCGGTTCTGTCCTGAGCCTGGACAACTGGGAGACGGCCATGATAGCCACGCTGAACAGGAACAGGCTAATAATGCTATTTTTCCAGGAGAAAGAACTTGTCGTTGATGACACTGCCAAGGGCGGCAAACCCCGGCTGCCCGTCAACAGTTGAAAGGCTGAGGGAACAAAAATCAGCATAACTAGATAAGTAATACTTATTGCAACAGGAAATACCAGGCCCATATCCCGCACTACTGTTTGTGGTGCAAAAACAAATGCACCACAACCGATAATAGTGGTTATCATGGTAATAATTGTCGGTTTGAAGATTTTTTTATAGGCACTCCCCAACTTCCACATTCCTTTATCTCGCCTTGAAAACAGATGAATCGAGGTTGTAATCCCGATGCAGAAAATAAGTGGATACAGGATCAGGGTAAGCAGATTGAATTTAATATGCATCATGGACGTAAATGCCAGTGTGTAGAGTAAACTTATCCCGATACCTGTAATGACACAGATAACCACAACCGGACTTCGTAAAAACCAGAGCATGACCAGCAATGAAATAATGACCAGTCCGGTAATGACCACGGTTAGATCATGGGTCAGTGATTCTGACAGTGTTTCTGAAAAATAGCTGGTTCCGGCGAAATGGCTGTGCAGACCTATATTGGCCAACCCCTGTTTAACCTCATGTACAATCTGCGGGTGCAAATGCTCTTGATCCTGCTTCAGGATAATCAGGACCCCCAGTGTTTTCATATCCGCTGACATGAGAACATTACGAAAATCTGATAACCGATGAACAAACGATTTTTTCAGTTCATCAATAACTAGTTCATCCAGGCTATCGCCATCCATATTGAGCAGAAACATATCGACGGGATCAAATACGATACTAACACCTTCGCTCTCACTGATACGCTCGATAAAGGATAGATACTCTTGCAGATTTGCCGATGTGAGATCAGCACGTTCGTAAACAGCAAGCAGCGTTGCATCATCTCCAAATTCCGATATAAACCGTCGGTATTGTTGATAGCTATCAGAATCCTTGTCTACCCAGGACTCAATTGAATTTTCAACCCTGAAATCAGCTATCACGCCACAGGCAATGCCCACTAATAGAAAGCTGATAATAATGACACGATAATGATGTTCAAACAGTTGCAACAAATTTTGTTCGACATTCATTGCCCAGCCACTTCCTCAATTATCCGATCGTCAATATTGAGGAAATGATCGCTGAACAAGAATCCGAATTTCAGGGCGGTTTCCCTGTCTCCTTCAATCCTGATCTTTCCATCAAAGAAGGCATTCTTGAGATCTATTCTGCCGTTCACGATATCGTTAAAAATCAGATGAGTTAATTCATAGGAGCAATCAAAACCCGGGCCGTGTGCAAAATGTATTTTGCCCTTGTTAAAATGAATAACCTGATCAAACACCTGAGAGCCACTGATCAGAAAGCGTATTTTTGTATCAATGTAGGCTATGCGTTTCAGAAAGCTTTCGCCTAACTGTCCATTGATAAACCGGTGGAAATAATCCTGTGCCCCCGAGATGCCGAGCGTATTTAATGCCAGCCTATTCAGATCACCACGTTTTTTTACCGCCTTTTTTATATCCATAAGTTCACTGAATTCAACCGCTATTCTTTCAATATTAATCGGTTCGCTCCTGTCTTTTTCAGCTTCTGCAAAATCGGGTGCCGCAAACAGATAGGGTTGATACGATGATGTGGCTCGGTAAAAGTTTTCCTCGACTACGCTCTTCGGCACCTGTTCAAAGGCGCTGTTTTCCACATAACTTACCCCCTTTATTCCAAGGGCATGACAAATGGAATCGCGTAATCTATTCAGACTGAAGTCGTCACCAAGAAGGGGCACAACAACATACTTCTCATTCTCTGTGTTCAACCCTTTAACAATCCGGTCAACAACTCGATCAACCGATATCAGGTTGATACTAATCTCCGGATCAGCAGCGATGCGTAGCGGAATAAATAGGGCATCAACATCCTGCCTGACACCACAGCGGGCAAATATACCGCGACCCTTTTCCAGATCGCGACGGCAACATTCACGAATAAAATGTAAGGCTTTCATGAACGTGTAGACTGTGCTTACAATATTGTTTTCACCTAGTGGATAGCCACCGACGATAATACTGGGCCGGTATATCACTACACGAATTGCATCAGCAAGGCATGTATCACGTAAATATTTTTCAGCATCATATTTTGATGCTTCATAGGGATTATTAAATCTTTGGCCGACATCCAGATGTGTACTCAAAAAAGTCTTACGGCTATCACCGGCAACATAGGCCGTACTCAAATGATGAAAATTTTCAATTCCGAGACGTCTGGCAAGTGCATAGACCTGTTTTGTTCCCCGTAGATTGTTCTGATAAATTTCATCGAACAGATGTGCATCGAACCGTGTCAAACCGGCACTATGGATTAATGCAGTAATGCCGGTTTTAGCTAATTGTTTCAATTCAACGGGACATATACCACAATCAGGTTTTGTTAGATCGCCTTCGATTACATGCAGAAATTCTTCAGTAAACGGACCAACGGATTTCAGTACGTTAATCACTCTTTTCCTGGGGCATTCCTTTTTACGACGGACAATGACACTGACACGTTTGCCCTGCTGCAGGAGTTGCCAAAGGATATGCTTGCCTAAATAACCCGTGGCACCGGTCAATAATATAGGGGGGTTCAGTGCTGACATTTCTGTAATAAAACCCCTGCAATAGATAGGCTACATTTATCTTTCAGTATCTGTAATAAGGGAACAACATCAATAGAATCAGCATCCGGGGCTTCCTGTTGGGTAAACTTGCAAGCATTACCGGATTTGTAGAATACACAGATCCAGGCAATGATAACGCTGACCTTATGTCTAATATCGAAACTATCATTCATATTAATAGCATGTAATCAAATTCTGCATCGTACACATTCAAATTAGGGTTGCGAGGAACAAGTGAAAAGATTTCGATATGATTGTCTTTGCGTTCGGCAAAATTGGACTTGATGTGCATAGTCCGGATTCCTCACACTTCTCTCTATTGTCACTAACGCTTTTGTACATTGTATTGAAAGGTATTCAGCCTAATGTGTAAACCTTAAATAAATATTAATTTTCACGTTAATTGTACATTTATCACTGACCCTATCTGAATAATATCTCCACGGGTGAAATGATTCGGCCCTGACTGGAAATGATAAGATTTTATTTACGGGCAGAGACATATAAATAACCATCATCATCAAGATAACCCAGATCGCCCGTATGCAAATAATCATCGTTTGTTTCCACTTTATCCAGATAACAAAATCTGTGAATGCCGGAAAGACAGATCTCGTCGTCGATGATTTCAACTTTTAAATGAGGCAACGGTTTGCCTACACTGCCGATTCGATCCATACCAGGTACATTCATACTTACAAGCATTCCATTTTCATACAATGCATATCCTTCATAAACGGGCCAGCCCTGTGCTCTTGCCGTTTTTATAAGAGAAGGAGTAGTTTTACTTTCACCAATAACCAGAAATTCAGGTTCGAAAGGTAATGATTTTGCCTGGGCAGTATAAGCCACAAGTATTGATAGCAAATGTGATAAAAGTATTAAACTATCCGGTTTTATTTCGCTCAATTTTGTAATGAACTGATCTGTGTCAATATCTGAACTGCCGTTAAAACCAAGCTTCCTGACAGGAGTTACATAGATAGCACTACCCATCATTAGCGGAACATAAATTCCAGCAATATTTTCCAGGAGTGTACTCAAAGGCAAAATACAAAGATGCAACTTTACTGATAAATTTCCCAAGTGTTCCTTTAGGCTTAACGCTACTAGATCGATCAAGTGTTGATTGAGGCATATGCCTTTTGGGTTGCTGGTAGTGCCTGAAGTAAACGTAATTTTGCTACTTTGTGGATATGTTAATTTTTTTTCATTGCCTGGCTCAAGGTTTAAAACATCTAGTCCCAGTATTTTACTGCAACTGGTAAACTTCAAAGCGAGTTGACTGAGTCGTTCAACGTTATCAGAAATGATGATGTCGGGATTTGCAGTATTAAGGATATGTGTCAGTTGCTGATTGGAAAAAAAACCGGGTAATGCGATGTGCGTAACGTCGGCAATGATACAAGCGAGATCAATCACCACCCACTCAAAACTATTTTCAATATATACACCGACACATTTTTTTTGAGATTGCTGGAACCAATCTACCATCTCATAGGTAAGTGAAACCAGTTTTTTGTATGTAACACTTTCATTTTCAGATAAAAGGGCGACTCTCTCAGGCGACTCATCTGCTATTTGTATTAAGCGACAGATGATTTTACTGTTCATTTCTTGCTTTCCATTGATCGGCAAGTTCTGCCAGTCTATTTGAGAATAACGACAAAGAGGAATTCATTAGGGTATTTTGTTTCAATATTGACATTGCGCTTGGTATATAACAAAACATTACCCTTGGTTTGTCCTGGCAATAACTTCCCCATTGATTTGTTTCTACACCAAGTTTTTCACCAGGTGCATCAGCTATATGAATCAAGGTAAAATTCATTTTGTTCAACAAATGTTCAACTTCTTTGGTTGCCGTAAAAACAACCCACTCACGATTAATCCGGGATAATAAATCTGTCAGTAAAAGAAATAGCAGTTGACTACTACCACGCCAGGTCATTACAAGATTACCAATTTCAACAATATTATTCCTTTGAATGGCAGTCTTGAAATGTACTCCAATTTCCTGCTCAATTGGATAACGGAGATATTTTTCAATATAAAGCGGCCCTGATTCTGCAGCACGAATACCCACTGCAGCACATATATTGTCATTACATCTAAGGACAAGAAGGTATGGGAGAAAATGTTGGACGTTCGCCCCATAACGTTCACTAAATTTTTTATAAATATACGCTTCAACTAATGCCCTTTGTTCACTATCGTTACCATCCAGATCAATTTTAATCCTTGAGATAAACGGGAGACGTGCAAGAATTTTGTTCGAAACAAACGCAGCATTCTGCTGAAAAAAGGAATTTGCGGACATAGATGAATTCTGCTGCTAAAAATACAGAATGAATATTAAGAAGAAAAACTTAAGAACTGCTTAAGAAACGATTATTATGGGTAATTATTATTAGGAGCAAATGCGAAAGACTTGTAACTGTGTTTTATTAATGCTTTCGCCATCTATAACGATATCTTTTGTATCAAAAAAAAGCAGGCCGTTATCAAAACAAATACTAATAAATAGATATTTCTAAAATAATTCATTGTAATTAATTGTAATACCTCAGACTTAACCAAACATTCTAAAGGATCTGGTTTTGATATAATCTGACAAATAATAACCCTACCGAGACAATTCAAACACGTCGTCATTCCCGCCTACGCGGGAATGACGAGGGGGAAG
>CAYMPA010000043.1:0-20599 GCA_964392105.1 uncultured Enterobacteriaceae bacterium | reverse complement strand
TTCCCGCTTCAGCTTACCTCATTCGAGGTGTTTCCTTTATATGACATAACGGGGATAAAAAAATAATAACGTTTAGGCTAAGAGGCCACGCTATTAGCGCTGTCATCCTTAAGCCGTTTGTTAGGCGCATTACGCATGCAAAACCACCAATACACTGGCATTGCATAAAACATAAAAAAGAAAAGACTCAATCCCCACCAGAATTTACCCCTACCTGAATTTTTTTTGTTAATAAAAATATTAACAAAAAACCCTAACCAAATAATGAGACAAGGCACAACTACCACAAGGTACCAATACGCTATTAAGAATTCACTATCTCGAACCAAATAGGGAATATCATTTTGAAAAATAATAACCACAGTAAGCACAAATAAAGGGATTATTGATAGAACTCCTGTGAGAATATCCTTCTTCATAATTTGGCGCCTAACAGTATGTTAGGGAGCCGAATATCGGATAACATTATATAGGGAACGTAGTGCAGACATGGTGATAACCTCCTTTTAATCAATTGATTGGCTTACTTTACCGCCTTCATACTTCAATATCCAGTAGGCTCCCTTTGTTGTTTTCAATATCCCGTGATGCCTTGCCGAGTTATGAAATAGCGATAGCGGAAAACAGACAGGACGTCTGTTTTAGCGCATCGGATCAGGGATGAGCCTATGCGCGACGCGTAAGCGATATTGAATAACAAGGGGAGTCGAAGACCAAGGCATCAGGGAAAGGTTTTCTTGCATCCTTCTTTTTAAAAAGAAGGATGTTGCTCATCAGAGCGAAACAAAATGTGAAAAAGAATTTTAATATTAAATTAATCAAACCCTTCCGTTAATGGATCAACTTCCTCTTTATAATTCTTTATATAGTTTTCTATTTCATCAACTTCAATCACCCCCGGCCAGCTTACGAGTGGTCGTCCATCGGGATGGTAAATCGTGATCAGAGGTATCCCGACCAGCCAGCGTCCGATCAATTGAGAAGCCTGATCGATGTCTGCGAGAAACAGTGGATAGTCAAGCGGGTTTTTTGTAACAAAATCTCGAAGAATATCCATCTTGCCATAAGCAAAGCTGGGAAAGTCTAATGTTACGCCCAACACCGGTACATCAGGATTTCGTGCTATAAATTTCTTGATCTGTGGCAACTCAATCACGCAGGCACTGCAACTCGGACTCCAGACATTGACCACGACCCATTGTCCTTTACCTATGTGATTACTCATTGGTTCTTCCACGCCGGTGATATTCACCAGATGCATATCAAGAACATCAGCATTTATGGGGTGTGATACCAGCAGGAAAAGGATGAATAGGATTTTGCGTGTCATGTTAGATGTGCCGTTATCTTTATTTAATGTATATATCACCTATTTGAACAGGTATTTATAGTTGAGTTCAACATGTACGGCATCGGCGTTCCCGTATACAATAGCGCGCCATGTCAGGAAACACATTCGGAAAACTCTTTACTGTTACCAGCGCCGGCGAGAGCCACGGTCCCGGCTATATTTGCATTGTCGATGGCTGTCCACCGGGCCTGGTTTTATGTGAATCCGATATGCAACGTGATCTGGATCGTCGTAAACCCGGTCAATCACGTCATGTTACTCAGCGTAAGGAATCGGATACCGTAAAGATTATGTCTGGCATGTTTGAAGGTGTTACGACAGGAACACCGATAGGTTTACTGATCGAAAATGAAGATCAGAAATCCAGGGATTACGGTAGTATCAAGGACATGTTCCGTCCGGGTCACGCGGATTATACCTATCAACAAAAATACGGTATTCGTGATTACCGTGGCGGTGGTCGTGCCTCTGCACGTGAGACTTGTATGCGCGTTGCCGCTGGGGCCATTGCCAAAAAGTATTTAAAAGAAAAGTTTGGAATAATTATCCGTGGCTGTCTTTCACAAATTGGTCCTATCAAGATTGAGCATAAAGATTGGGATGCAGTAGAGAACAATGTTTTCTTTTGTCCCGATCCGGATCGCGTATCTGAATTAGATGATTATTTGGATGCACTGCGTAAAGAGGGGGAGTCTATTGGTGCACGGATTAATGTCGTTGCAGAAAAAGTCCCCGTTGGATTAGGAGAACCAATATTTGATCGTCTGGATGCCGACATTGCCAAGGCCATGATGAGTATCAATGCGGTTAAAGGAGTAGAGATAGGTGCGGGCTTTGATTCTGTCGAACATAAAGGTACTGAACATCGTGATGAAATGACCCCCGAAGGCTTTGTTGGCAACAATGCCGGTGGTATTTTGGGTGGAATCTCTACAGGTCAAGACATTCTGGTCAGTATGGCATTGAAACCAACATCCAGTATTAGGTTACCCGGTGATACGATAGACAAATCAGGACAAGCAACCCAGGTAATTACCAAGGGTCGTCATGATCCCTGTGTTGGTATCCGGGCAACACCGATTGCTGAAGCGATGTTGGCGTTGGTATTGATGGATCATGTACTTCGTCATAGAGCACAATGTATAGATGTAAAGTCAGCAACACCAATCATCCCTGCATCTAAAAAATGATCTTTTGTCCGATAATATTGTTGCAACGGATTTTGCGATGTTCATTAACTGTCTTTGTTAACTCCGCTTCTCACAAAATTGCAGGAGCAAGTTTTACTCGGCACTTCCATGTGCCTCGCCTTGCAGGCCACCATGCTTCGCATGATGTTCAAAATCTGTTCCAACGATTTTGTGGACAGCCGCAGGCTGGCCCGAAGGGAGAAATACAGGGATGTATTGAACCAAAACGCTGCGCCGCATTCTCGAACAAAATCTCTACTTTTTAGAGAAATCTTGTAAATGTTAAAGACTAATTGGCAGGGAGTGCCTTACTGGCGACTGTCCGGTTTTTATTTTCTTTTCTTTCTAACCATCGGCGGCTTCATGCCGTATTGGTCGCTTTATCTCAAGTCATTAGGGATGAATGCGGAGGCAATTGGAATCCTGTCTGCGATTGTTGTCGTTACAAAGATATTTTCCTCGTTTATCTGGGGCTGGGTTGTCGACCATACTGGTAAGCGAATGCAGGTCATTCGTTATACTTCTTTGTTATCAATGCTATCGTTTTCGCTGGTTTTGTTCTACCGGGAATTCTGGCCGCTCTTTATAATTCTTTTTGTGTTCTCAATATTCTGGAGTGCTGCTTTACCACAGATTGAGGCAACCACACTATCTCACCTTGGCGAAGAAAGTGACAGTTATACTGTCGTGCGAATCTGGGGTTCGATCAGTTTTATTATTGCGGTTCTTGCCCTGGGACAATTTTTCGATCAACAGCCGATTGATTATTTATTACCCATATTAATTGTTTCAATGGCCCTGGTCTGGATACACAGTTTATTTATCCCGGAAATTCCTTCACATCATGATAAATCTAATGGTTTAACGTTTAGGTCTATCCTGTTTAAACCGCATGTGATTGCGTTGATGATTGTGTGTTTTCTGGTTCAGGCAGGTCATGGTCCTTATTACACGTTTTTTTCTATATACCTTGAAGAACATAACTATTCCAATAGCTTTATAGGTACTGCCTGGGCGCTGGGTGTGTTGGCAGAGGTTATTATCTATGTATTTATTCACCGGGTGATTAGTCGTTTCGGATTACGAAAACTCATGATCATGACCTTGATATTGGCGACTATTCGATGGCTACTGATTGCCTGTTTTGTTGAGAACGTATTTATATTGCTCATTGCACAATGTTTACACGCTGCTACCTTTGGGGTTTATCACGCAGTAGCAATTCAATATATTCATCGTGAATTCAAGGGGGTGCACCAGGGGCGGGGTCAGGCCCTGTATAGCAGCATCAGTTTTGGTGCGGGATTGGCGCTGGGAAGTTTAATCAGTGGTTATCTTTGGGACTCAGTTGGATCCATGCACACCTTTTTGTTTGCGGCTGCCCTCAGTGCCATAGGCATTATCATTGCCTGGTTTGGATTAAAAGATAATTAACTACATAGCTTTACAAGGTGGTAGCTCACCAAATTATTGGGCAATATTGCATTCGAAAGTTAAAAAATAATTCATAAAGAAAAACCAAGTTATTGAATATGCTAATAACTTTACTAAACTTATATGAAAACAAGTATAGGGATATAATATTGTCGGTTAACAAGGTATAACCCTTTAAAACCGAAGTACTCTATTAACAATTATATTCTTCAGATACCTGGTAACAAATAATTACAATGCGCACATTTATATTTAACGGAATAACACCTTAATTTAAGGAAACAAAGGCCGTTACTTATAAATACATATGTTCAACTTCTCTGATATAAAACGTAATAGTCAAGGTTCCCCCGAGCAAATCTCCAGCGATTTAGATTCGGCATGGAATGAGCTCGACGAAAAATCATATATCAAGGCACTTAAATGCAGTGATGAACTTAAGGGCACCATATTTAAATCCGCACTGGATGGCATCATCACAATTAATGACAAAGGTGAAATTCGGGAATTCAATCCTTCAGCAGAAAAGATATTTGGATACAGTATTGATGAAGTAATTGGCAAAGACATAGCCGAAATTATTGTCCCGCCAAATCTAAGAGAGCAACACAGAAAAGGACTTAATCATTTTTTAAAAACCGGTGAAAAAAAGATCATAGATAAGCAGATTGAAATAACTGCCATGCGTGCAGGCGGAGAAGAATTTCCTGTTGAATTAACAATAACAGAAATCAATCTTAAAAATGATCGATTGTTTACTGCCTTTATAAGAGATATTACCGAACGTGTACAAGCTGATCGTGCTCTAACAGAGAGTGAAAGTAAATTCCGCAATCTTGTTGAAGGATCACTACAAGGAATCTTAGTACACAAAGAATTCAAACCATTATTTGCTAACCAGAAATGTGCAGATATTTTTGGTTATAAGAATCCTGATGAAATCCTTGAACTCGATTCAGTATTAACTGCCCTCTGGGTACCTGAAGAATATGATCGTATATATAAATACAAAACTGACAGGATGTTGGGTAGAGATGTCCCTGTTAAGTATGAATGTAAAGGCAGACGCAAGGACGGTTCTGAATTCTGGTTTGAAAATCACGTAAGGACTGTCGACTGGCAAGGTGAGGAAGCCATACAGGCAGCAGTTATAGATATATCTGAAAGAAAACGTGTTGAAAGCGAATTAAAGGAAAGTGAACAACGATATCGAAATATCGTTGAGGCCGAACCCGAATGTGTGAAGACCATATCAGCTGATGGTATGTTATTGAACATGAATCCTGCGGGTTTGGCCATGATTGAAGCCGATAGTTTTGAGGAAGTAGATGGGGCATGTGTTTATAATCTGGTCATTCCTGAAGACCGTGATGCCTTTATCAAAATGAATGAGCGTGTTTTTAAAGGAGAAACATGCGATATGCAATTTCAGATTGAAGGATTAAAAGGTAAGCGACGTTGGATGGAAACCCATGCCGTACCAATCTATGGATCAGGTAACGACTCAGATGTTATCGGTCATTTAGCTGTAACAAGAGATATCACCAAGGGCATAAATAACCAGAATGCCCTCAGGGAAAGTGAAGAACGGTTCCGTAGTTCTTTCGAGCATGGCCCTCTTGGAATGGGTATAGGTGATAAAGAAGGCAATATACTTCAGGTTAATAAGGCACTCTGTGATGTTTCAGGATATTCAGAAGGAGAACTGTTAACTAAAAACTTCAGAGAGTTTATTCATCCGGATGATATTGAAAAAATAGTTAAACCCCTGACGCGCTTACTTGCAGGAGAGAGCGATCATTATCATCAAATCAGACGTTATCTCCACAAAAAGGGGCATTATGTTTGGGTGGATTCCAATGTATCTGTAATCAAAGATGCCGAAGGGAAACCACAGTATTTAATAAATCATTTACAAGATATTACAGAACGTAAAAATAATGAAATAGCACTACTTAGATATAATCGTGCCCTGGAAGTTTTGAATCAATGTAATGATATTCTGGTTCATGCAACAGAAGTAAATGATCTGTTAGAAAAGGTGTGTAACATACTCATAGAAACTGGTGGATACCGTTTTACCTGGATAGGGTTTGCACAATCAGACGAGTTTAAGACCATAATACCTATGGCTAAAGCAGGTTATGAATCCGGTTATTTAGATACCATGATTAGTTGGAAAGAAGATGAGAAATATTATTGCCCCATAACTGATG
This sequence comes from uncultured Enterobacteriaceae bacterium, assembly GCA_964392105.1. Taxonomy (GTDB): domain Bacteria; phylum Pseudomonadota; class Gammaproteobacteria; order Eutrophobiales; family Eutrophobiaceae; genus UBA7359. The sequence goes on along the minus strand of CAYMPA010000043.1, from coordinate 14,408 downwards.
CGATACTCTCATTAGAACCCAAAACAATCAGGAATATAAAGACAGAACCAAAAACTATTCCATGGCGTGATGCAGCGTTGGAAAGAGGTTATCTTTCAATGATCGCATTACCGATGAAATATAGTGATCAATCATTTGGAGTGATTGTCATTTATTCATCCGAGCAAGGTGTCATCGATGATGATGAAATTAAATTACTGGTTAACCTGACCGATAATATTACATATGGAATTCAATCTATAAACAACCGGTATATACGAGAAATAACAGAAAAGTCATTACGTGTCAGTGAACAACAATTCAGAACGTTGTTCGATGAAAATCCTTGTATGTTTTTTACTGTTGATGAGGAAGCTAATATATTGGCTGTCAATAAATTTGGTGCTGCAGAGCTTGGTTATACAACGGATGAAATTATAGGCAGATCCTTTTTCAGTTTTACTAACGAAGACCAGAAACCCATCGTTATTGGCCACCTAAAACAATGTCTGGATCATCCAGATGATATTCATCGCTGGGAAATGCAAACCTCCAGGAAAAACGGAACTAAATTGTGGATGAGGGTATTAGCCAGAGTTGCCGCTGATCAAAATAACAATAATACTATTCTAATAGTTTGTGAAGATATAACAGAAGCACGCATGCTTTCTGACAAGCTTGTTCACCAGGCGACGCATGATAGTTTGACCGGCTTGATCAATCGACATGAATTTGAAACAAGATTGCATCGAGTAGTAAATTCAGCTCAAACTGAAAATACAGAGCATGTTCTTTGTTATCTTGATTTGGATCAATTCAAGATTATCAATGATACATGCGGGCATTTGGCTGGTGATGGATTACTGCGTCAATTGGGTGAAATGATGCGAGCACATATCCGAAATCGAGACAGTCTTGCACGACTTGGCGGAGATGAATTTGGTGTGCTAATTGAACATTGTTCTTTTAAAAAAGCTGAACAAGTTGCGAATAACCTGAGGCAAGCAATAGCTGATTTCCAGTTCTACTGGGACGATAAAGTCTTCCGGATTGGTGTCAGTATCGGAATGGTATCAATTAATAATGGTACTACCAGTGTCGCAAACATATTAATGTTGGCTGATAATGCATGCTATACCGCAAAAGAAAAAGGGCGAAATCGTATCCATGTCCACGAGGAAGGTGATACCGACCTGGAAAATCGTCGAAGAGAGATGTTATGGACGACTCGAATCCGGAAGGCATTCGATGAAGATCGTTTTCGTCTTGCCGTACAAACTATTGTTCCATTGAACCCAAAAGAAAATGAAGGTGAACATTATGAGATTCTCGTGCGTATGGAAGATGAAGATGGAAATATAATTTTACCAAATGTTTTTATCCCGGTTGCCGAACGTTTTCATCTAATTACAAGACTCGACCGCCATGTGGTTAACATGACGATTGATTGGTTAAGTAATAATCCTGGATTTCTTGAACGGCTCGACTTATGTTCGATAAATTTATCAGGACCATCACTTGTAGATGATACTTTTCTGGAGTTTATTGTTCAGAAACTATCAGAATGCAAGGTTCAGGCAGAAAAAATATGTTTTGAAATTACTGAAACGGCTGCAATAGCGAACCTGACAAGTGCCAACCACTTTATTACCATATTGAAAGAAGAAGGTTGTAAATTCGCACTGGATGATTTTGGTAGTGGACTCTCTTCATTTGCTTATCTCAAGACATTGCCAGTGGATTTCTTGAAAATTGATGGTGTCTTTGTCAGAGACATCGAAAATGAACAAAGTGATTTAGCCATCGTAAAATCAATTCATGAAATTAGTCGTGCTTTAAACAAAAAAACAATTGCTGAATTTGTAGAGAGTGATTCTATATTAAGAATTCTTGAAGAGATTGGTGTAGATTATGCCCAGGGTTATGGTATTAGTCTTCCCCGACCATTGGATGAATTAAAAGATATTATAAAATCTGAAACAGCTTAAGTATTTATAATTGAAGGGCACTTTCGAAAATAGAATTATTTTTGTGAAAGTAAGAAAGCACCGCGCGGAAAACCGTAGTGTATATAAAATACATGAGGATTTGAGCACGGAGCTGACGCAGCTATCGCGAAAAAAAGGCATTTTCGGAGGTACCCTGGATTAGACGCTGGTTCCACCAACAGTAATGTCATCGATCCGTATAGTCGGTTGTCCAACACCTACCGGGACAGATTGACCGTCCTTTCCACAAGTCCCTATCCCGGAATCAAGTGCCATATCGTTACCAACCATAGTCACGCGTGTTAATACATCAGGTCCGTTACCGATAATTGTTGCACCTTTAACCGGCGTCGTAACTTTGCCGTTTTCGATCTTGTACGCCTGACTGGCACTGAAGACAAATTTGCCATTGGTAATATCTACTTGTCCTCCGCCAAATTGCACGGCATAGATCCCTCTATCTACAGAAGCAATGATATCTTCCGGATTATTTTCACCACCTAACATATAGGTGTTTGTCATTCTTGGCATAGGCAAGTGTGCATAGGATTCACGACGGCCATTGCCAGTTGGTGCAACACCCATCAGTCGTGCGTTATGCTTATCTTGCATATAGCATTTTAAAATTCCGCGTTCAATTAATGTTGTAGATGAAGTAGGTGTCCCTTCATCATCAATATTCAAGGAACCACGTCGATTCTCTATTGTGCCATCATCAACAACGGTTACTTCGGGAGATGCTACACGTTCACCTATACGACCTGAAAATGCTGATGTTTCCTTTCGATTAAAATCACCTTCCAGACCATGACCAATTGCTTCATGTAATAAAATGCCTGGCCAGCCTGGACCGAGTACTACGGGCATTGTTCCTGCTGGTGCAGCTTCTGATTTAAGATTGATCAAGGCTTGTTCAATGGCCTCATCTACATATGACATTGCCATGCCATCATTTAAAAAATATTCATAACCGAAACGACCACCACCACCTGAACCGCCTTTTTCGATTCGGCCATCTTCTTCAACGATTACATTTACATTAAGGCGGATAAGTGGTCTGACATCACCACTTAATATGCACTCACTGTTTGCAATCAGGATCGTGGATTGTGATCCAGTCAAACCAATCATAACCTGTTTTACACGCGGGTCTTTTTTACGTGCAGCTTCATCAAGTTGTTTTAACAAACTGACTTTTTCTTCAGTAGTGATCGAGTTAAGTGGGTCTTTATCACTATAAAGAACGGGTGTGCTTGTTTTGTACCACGCTTGAAGTTGACCATTATCTCCGTGACTTGCGATTGAGCGTGCGGCAGTCGCTGCCTGGATTAATGCTGGTAAGACTATTTCATCTGAATAGGCAAAGCCTGTTTTTTCTCCGCTGATTGCGCGTACACCAACACCTTGATCGATATTGTGTGATCCTTCCCTGACAATACCATCTTCCAAAACCCACGATTCGGAATGAGACGATTGAAAATAAAGATCAGCCTGATCGATAGACGATAGCATCACATGATCTAATGTATTCTGGACATCGTTAAGTCCAAGCCCACGGTTATTGAGCAGGGTATTTTCAGCTATGTCTAATGCTTTAGTCATTTAATATATTCCAGTTATTTATACCAATTTTATATGCGATAGTGCCGGAAACATTTTGCGAAGTTTGGCTTGTTTATCAAGATCAATTGCAGCCACTGCAACGCCGGGTCCTTTATCGACACTCGCAAGTATCGTACCCCACGGATCGATAATCATACTATGCCCCCAGGTTTCGCGCTCATTTACATGTGTTCCTCCTTGATTGGATGCAATGACGTAACACAAGTTCTCAACAGCACGCATTTTAAGTAATGACTCCCAGTGTGCTTCACCGGTTGTTGCTGTAAAGGCAGAAGGAGCAGTAATGATCTGTACATTGTCTTTATGCATTTTCCGGTACATCTCCGGAAAGCGCAGGTCATAGCATACCGAAAGCCCGATATTCCCAATTTCAGATTGTGCGACAACAAGCGCATTACCCGGTTCAAAAGTGTTAGATTCCATATAGGATTCTTCACTGGATTCATCAACCAGCACATCGAATAAATGAATCTTGTTGTAATGCGCAATACATTCACCCTTTGGGTTATATAGAAGGCTTGCTGCAAAAACCTTGTCAGGCGTTTCTGATTCCAGGGGGATGGTCCCCCCTAATAACCAAATATGGTGTTGCTTCGATTGTTCTGATAGAAATAATTGTAAAGGCCCATGGCCAAAAGGTTCTGTGATAGCCAATCGGTCAGTGTCTTCCTTACCCATTAGCGGGAAGTTTTCGGGCAGGGTAATCAGTTTTGCCTGCTTTGAAACAGCTTCTGCTATGAGTTTTTGGGCGAGTTCAAGATTTTCATCAACAGCATCAGTGGATACCATCTGTACAGCAGCAACATTTATCATAGGGTGATTATACGGGAGTCCCTGAAGGTCAGACAATTTAAACAATCCTGTATCGTTTTTAGTGTATACCGTATAATCATCTGTTTTTTATAGCTTTAAGGTCAGAAATTGAACAAAGATTTTGCACGTATTAATCGACTACCACCCTACGTATTCAATATCGTTAATGAATTGAAGATGGATGCTCGCCATCGTGGCGAGGATATTATTGATTTCGGGATGGGGAATCCTGATCAACCAACACCAAAACACATCGTTGACAAACTGGTCGAAGCCTCGCAACGGGATAATACCCATGGGTATTCTATTTCGCGAGGTGTCCCGCGTTTACGCCGGGCAATCTGTAACTGGTATAAGTCCCGTTATGATGTCCATCTGGATCCGGAATCTGAGGCAATAGTGACACTGGGTTCGAAAGAAGGATTGGCACACCTTGCGATGGCTGTCGTGGATCGTGGTGATGCAGTCCTGGTTCCAAATCCGGCCTATCCAATTCATCCGTTTGGATTTGTCATTGCGGGTGCAGATGTTCGACATGTCCCGATAGGTCCAGGCATAGATTTCTTTGAAGAATTACAAAAGGCCATACGTGATTCCTGGCCTAAGCCAAAGATGTTGTTGATCAATTTCCCGAGCAATCCAACAACGCAGTGTGTTGATCTTGAATTTTTTAGCAAGATTATTGATATAGCGAAAGAACATGAGATATGGGTGATTCAGGATTTGGCCTATGCCGATATCGTCTTTGACGGATATACCGCTCCGTCAATATTGCAGGTTCCCGGCGCAAAAGATATTGCCGTTGAATTCTTTTCAATGTCTAAAAGTTACAACATGCCGGGCTGGCGTGTCGGATATATGGTCGGCAATCCTGTTTTGGTTAACGCGCTTTCCCGAATTAAATCTTATCTGGATTACGGTACATTCACGCCTATTCAAATTGCTTCGATAACAGCACTGGAAGAAGATCAGCAATGTGTTGCTGAGATTCGTGATATGTATCGCAGTCGTCGCGATGTTTTGTGTAATGGTTTGAACTCAGTTGGTTGGGAAATAGAAAAACCCAGGGGTACCATGTTTGTCTGGGCACCGATACCAGAGCAATTTAAAGAGATGGGGTCGCTCGAATTTTCAAAGAAATTATTAATTGAAGCAAAGGTAGCAGCATCCCCAGGAATTGGTTTTGGCAGTTATGGTGATAACTTTGTACGTTTTGCCTTAATCGAAAATGAACATCGTACCCGTCAGGCGTTGCGTGCAATTCGTGCAATGTTGAGGGAAGAAGATCCCAAAACCAGTGTGGGTTAACAATAATTAAAACATCAAAGAGTAATAATAGAGAATAAGAAATTATGGAGCCTGTTAAGATAGGATTACTTGGTCTTGGTACCGTTGGTGGTGGAACTGTCAGTGTACTAACACGTAATGCCAATGAGATTGCACGTCGTGCTGGACGTGGAATTCGAATAACACATGCCGCTGCCAAAGATTACAACCCTGATTTGATTCAGGGCCTGGATCAGATTGACAAGATCTCTGACGATGCATTTGTGGTTGTTGATGATCCTGATGTTGAAATCATTATTGAATTAATTGGTGGTTATTCTCCTGCACGAGAGTTGGTCTTGAAGGCCATAGAAAATGGCAAGCATGTTGTTACTGCAAACAAGGCCTTGATTGCCTTGCACGGTAATGAAATCTTTACTGCAGCCCAGGAAAATGGCGTGACGGTCGCATTTGAAGCCGGTGTTGCAGGTGGTATTCCTATTATCAAGGCAGTTCGTGAGGGCTTGGCTGCAAACCAAATCGAATGGATTGCCGGCATTATAAATGGCACAGGAAACTATATCCTTACCGAAATGCGCGATAAGGGTCGTGAATTCGAAGATGTACTTAAAGAAGCGCAGGCTTTGGGTTATGCCGAAGCCGATCCAACTTTTGATGTTGAAGGTATAGATGCTGCACATAAGTTAACCATATTGGGTTCGATCGCATTCGGAATGCCATTACAATTTGACAAGACTTATACCGAAGGCATTTCAAAAATAGAACAACAGGATGTTTTGTATGCGGGTGAATTAGGTTATCGCATTAAACATCTGGGTATTACGCGTAAAACAAATGGCGGGGTTGAACAACGTGTTCATCCAACATTAATTCCTGAGCGTCGTTTAATTGCCAATGTTGATGGTGTCATGAATGCCGTGCTAGTAAAGAGTGATGCAGTAGGTCCGACATTATATTACGGTGCGGGGGCTGGTTCTGAACCAACTGCTTCTGCTGTTGTTGCTGATGTCGTTGATGTTGTTCGCGCATTGACGACTGATCCGGAAAATCGTGTGCCACATCTTGCTTTTCAACCTGATGCATTATCTAACATCAACATATTACCAATGGAAGAGGTTGAAACGGCTTATTACCTGCGTATGCACGCAATAGATAAGCCAGGTGTCCTGGCAGATGTGACAAAAATACTGGGTGATTCCGGAATCAGTATAGAAGCTATCTTGCAAAAAGAACCTGCAACTGATGCCAGATATGTACCAATTATTTTCCTGACACAACGTATAAGAGAAAAAAATATGAATGATGCAATTTCAAAGATAGAACAACTTGATGCTATCGATGGTGAAGTCATGCGTATTCGTATGGAAACATTGGGATGATACATTAAATGACTTTTCGAGCCCGTTATACCGGATTAATTGAACGTTATCGTGACCGACTTCCGGTACATGATGACACACGAATTATTAGCCTTGGTGAAGGAAATACACCTCTAATAAAATTACATAATATTCCAGACCTGCTGGATAAGAATATTGATATCTATGTTAAGTATGAAGGTTTAAATCCAACTGGCTCATTCAAGGATCGAGGCATGACCATGGCTGTGACCAAGGCAGTTGAAGAAGGTGCAAAGGCGATCATCTGTGCTTCAACTGGTAACACCTCTGCTTCAGCAGCAGCGTATGCAGCACGTGCAGGTATCACTGCCTTTGTATTAATACCGGATGGCAAGATAGCACAAGGCAAACTGGCACAGGCCATGATGGAAGGTGCAGTTGTGCTTCAGATTGAAGGTAATTTTGATGATGGTATGCGTCTGGTAAAGGAAGTTGCTGAAGAAGCACCAGTGACGATTGTTAATTCAATTAATCCATACCGATTACAAGGACAAAAAACAGCGGCCTTTGAAATTATTGAAGAGTTGGGGAGAGCACCGGACTTTCATTGTTTACCTGTGGGTAATGCCGGAAATATTACAGCTCATTGGATTGGCTATAGTGAATATGCCTGTGCTGATGGTGAGAAGGTAACTGAGGCTTGTGCCTATTGTGATGGTCATTGTCGTTACGCATGCGGATCAATTGTTGGCACTCGTCCGAAAATGGTGGGTTACCAGGCAAGTGGATCTGCACCCTTTATGCGTGGCGAGATGGTTGATAACCCGGAGACGGTTGCAACAGCAATTAGAATTGGCCATCCGCAATCATGGGATTATGCCTGGAAAGTACACGCAGAATCCGGTGGCTGGTTTGATGAATGTTCAGATGAAGAAATCCTCGCAGCGCAAAAATTACTCGCAGAAAAAGAAGGTGTGTTTTGTGAACCGGCTTCAGCTACATCACTGGCGGGTGCAATGCGTGATGTGACATCAGGCAAGATTCCGGAAAACAGTTGTATTGTTTGTACCTTAACAGGACACGGACTCAAGGACCCTGATACAGCAATTAAACAAAGTACCGCACCTGTTATGAATGTTGAGGCAGAAATGGGGCAGGTTAAAACTGCTATTCTGGAAAACATGTAAAATACAAAATGAGGTGGTTATCTATCTCATATTACTAATTGCCAATATCGTGTTTCTATTGAACAGGATTATGAATGCGTAGTTTGACTGTCTTTATTCCAGGCCTTTTCGGACCTGATATCGCGATTCATCCGGATGATTTACCAAGCTTGCCATCCTTAAACTGGTTTCTTACCAAAGGTGAGCATAAAACTATAAAAGCACTTTCACCAAGCTATGGTCTTTGCGAATTATTTGGATTATCTTCGAAAGAGGATCGTGATCAACCTATCGCAGCGATATCGCGTTTAAGCGATGATAATCAACACCCGCAAGGATTTTGGCTTCGCGCAGACCCTGTTCATGTAAGCGCCGATCGTGACGGGTTAATTTTGATCGATAACAATCAATTTAATTTAAGTCAGCATGATGCACTGGCGCTTGCTGCTGATATAAACATGTTATTAGAACCCTACGATCTTGAATTGGAAGTTCCTGTTCCATATCGTTGGTATTTAAGAGTACATGATGACCTTAAATTAAGGACAACACCTGTCGATTCAATTGTTGGTCAGGATATTCTTCCCTATATGCCAAGTGGTGATGATCGAATTAATCTGATCCAGTTAATGAATGATATACAAATGACTTTGCATGATTCTGAAATCAATAAAAAACGTGAACAGGAGAAAGCATTGCCTATAAACAGTGTCTGGTTTTGGGGCTATGGAGAATTACCAAAGATAATCAGTCGTCAATGGTCTTTTATTATTAGCGATGAAATGTTGGCAAAAGGATTGTCTATGATTGCTGCAACGCCTTTTAAAGAACTACCTGAAAATTATAATGATATAGAAAAGACAGGCACAAGTTACAATGGTCTTATTATTATTACTGCATTTCAAAAATTCAGTTATTACCATGATCTTGAAGGTTGGATTGAAGCGTTATTGCACTATGAATCAAACTGGTTTTCCCCATTGCTGAACGCACTAAAAAGAAATGAATTTGATCAGTTAAATATAAAGACAGAGTCAAGATCGATAAATCTGGATAAGGGTTCTAGATATAAAATCTGGAAAAAGCGAAAAACCATTGCCTACATGGACGTAGGTAAGGGGCGTGAGCAGGACGCGTAAGCTTTCATTCATTTAAGAATTGATTATTTATTGTGATAAACAAAAATATAATTCGTCGTCACGTTCCAGATGAAATCAATCTGCCAGATTCAATACACCCGGTATTAAAACGGGTTTACGCTGCCAGGAATATAGAGTCCGGTGATGATCTGGATTATTCACTTGCCTCATTACTTCCGTTTGATACGCTTACCGGGATTGATTCTGCAATTGGTCTGTTGCAAGGGGCAATAGAAAATCAAAATCGAATCTTGATCGTGGCTGATTTTGATGCGGATGGCGCAACAAGTTGCGCATTGGCAATACGTGGATTAACGATGATGGGCGTTGAAGATATTGTTTATGTTGTTCCAAATCGATTTGAATACGGGTATGGACTAACGCCAGAGATAGTTGATGTCGCGTTGGATTATGACCCTGATTTATTAATTACGGTTGATAATGGCATTTCAAGTATCGAAGGAGTTAAGCGTGCCAGAGAAAATGGATTAAAAGTTTTAATTACTGATCATCATTTGCCGGGCAATAACCTACCTGATGCCGATGCGATTATAAATCCACAGCTTGCTGGTGATGAATTTCCAAGTAAAAACCTGGCAGGAGTAGGTGTTGTTTTTTATGTCTTATTGGCATTACGTGCAAAGTTGAGAGAACAAGACTGGTTTGATAAGAATGGTTGTGCCTATCCTAATCTGGCCCAATTACTTGATTTAGTTGCACTGGGAACGGTTGCTGATGTTGTGCCCCTTGATAAAAATAATCGGATCATGGTCGCGCATGGTTTAAAACTTATCAGGCAAAAAAAATCTATTGCTGGTATATCGGCATTATTGAATCAGGCTGGCAGATCATTTACGACACTTACAGCAAGTGATCTCGGTTTTTCTATCGGGCCAAGATTGAATGCTGCCGGACGATTAACCGATATGTCATTGGGTATTGAATGTTTATTGACTGATAATGAGCAAACGGCCAATGAAATAGCTGAAAGACTTGATTCCCTTAATAAAGAACGGCGACAAATTCAGGGTGAAATGCAGGAACAGGCCATGATTATGTTGGAAGACTATTTGCAAAACTCTTCGGGAGAGATACATCAAGGTATCTGTTTATATGATTCTGATTGGCACCAGGGTGTGATAGGAATTCTTGCTACTAAAGTGAAAGAAACATTCAATCGACCTGTCATTGCATTCGCAAAAGAAAGTGAAGGTGTTATAAAAGGATCAGCACGTTCAATCAATGGCTTACATATCAGGGATGTACTTGAAGATATCACACGTCTCTACCCTGAATTGATTCTGACCTTTGGCGGTCATGCCATGGCAGCTGGATTGACTATAAATGAATCACAGTTCGATACATTTTCGAAAAATTTTGACGAGGTTCTTAAAAGTCATATTTCTTTAGAAGATATGCAAGATGGATGTATGACTGATGGTGAATTATCTAGTAATGATCTTTCTTTACAATTAGCCCTGACTATTCAAGCCGCTGGTCCATGGGGACAATCGTTTCCTGAACCTGTGTTTGAAGGACAATTTAGAATGTTGGATAAACGTATTGTCGGAGGTAACCACCTGAAACTCAGACTTCAGTACGAAGATAATGATAAGGTGCTGGAGGCCATTGCATTTAATATGACCGATGAAGATTGGCCGCCAGGTTCGGAGGAAATCTTTTCTACTTATCGATTAGGTATCAATGATTTTCGTGGTAATAGTCAGCTTCAATTGTTCATGGAATACATCAAACCACTTTAACCCGCATGTTACACGAGTATGCTGGTTATCGATCCATAGTTTTATTCGGCAAGAACTTCAACGTTTACTGAATATTTTCAGTTTGTATCCAGCCTGTCGCTTGAGGAATCCTCACTAGTTCTGGCACGTTATGTACGCACATGCTCCCTCCACCAGAGCTACAGCTATGATTTCGGTCGCGAGCACGCGCATAACGCTATAAATGCGGATGAAAACAATGGAATTATTTTTCTTCAGACATTCTCATAATTAATTCAATTGTCGTCTTATTGATACAGTTGTATGTGTAAATTGCCTTAATTTACTTAGGCTTACTTCAATTGTTTAGCTAAAGTTTTCATCAATATTGCCGATAAATCAGTCTGTGTACTTAACTATTTAAATCTATGAAATTACTAGATAATTTTATTTTTTCGTTTCTGGTAGAAAATGGCATGAAATTAATTACAACTAATATTCTTATGATTAAGGAGGGGGGGGGGAGTTTTCATGGACACCTATTTGGTTGAAAAAATGCTTGATGCATTTCTGATTTATATTTGTATCAATGTAATGCAGGACAGTGATAATTGATGAATTGTTTTTTATAAGATAGTTATGGATTCATTCAAGATAAAAATATTGTTGATAGAAAATAATGGAATTGATATTAGTAAATTTCGTGAATTATTAATTTGTGCGCGACCTGAAAAATATAGTATTACAACTGCATTTACCTTAGAACAGGCAATGGAACTATTGCCGAAAGATAATTACGATATTGTTTTAACGGATTTAAATCTCCCTGACTCAGAAGGATTAAATACAGTTAAACAAATACAAGAAAATGATGAAGCTATACCTATAGTAGTCCTTAGCGGACAAGAGAGTGAAGAGTTGGCTTTACAAGTTGTGCAAATGGGCGCTCAGGACTACCTGATTAAAGGACAGGGTGATGGGCATCTAATCAGTAGAGTCATTGATTATTCTATAGAGAGAAAAAAGAATATTCAGAATCTTACGTACCTGGCCAATCACGATAATCTTACCGGTCTTGCTAACCGATATTTATTCCGCGAACGTCTCGATAGAGCATTAATTCGTGCCGATAGATATAAAACCCTCGTTGCCTTGTTTATTATTGATCTCGATAGATTTAAAAACATAAACGAGACATTGGGGCATGATGCCGGCGATCAACTTTTGGTTTTGGTAGCTAAAAGACTCAAACAATGTTCCCGTGAGGGGGATACCATTGCACGACTTGGTGGAGACGAGTTCACAATTATCATGGAGGGTGTAAAAAGCTTTGAGGATGCCGTAAAGATTGCCGACAAGATTATAAATTTAATGAAAAGTCCATTTGATCTTTTTTCACATGAGATTTTCGTTAGCCCAAGTATCGGTATTACTATGTATCCACTGGATGAAACAGATGCAGGACACTTGTTAAAAAATGCGGATACTGCAATGTATCGGGCCAAGGAGACTGGTCGTAATTGCTATCGTTTTTATACGACAGATATGAATAACTACTTGATTACTCAAATGAACATGGAAGCAAAATTAAGGCGCGCAATTGACAAGCAGGAATTCCTTTTACATTACCAGCCAAAGTTTAATATTCAAACACGTGAGCTAATCGGGGCTGAAGCATTAATTCGTTGGCATAACGCAGATGAAGGAATGGTCTCACCCGCAATTTTTATCCCCTTAGCGGAAGAAACTGGACTGATAGGGAGTATCACTGATTGGGTAATAAAAGCGGCCTGTAAACAGAATTCTCAATGGCAACAACAAGGATTTGAACCAATAAGGATGGCGATAAACCTGTCGCCAAAACAACTCAGCCAGGACAGTATTGCAAGACGAATTATCAATCAAATCATCTGTTCAGATTTGGCACCTAAATATGTCGAACTGGAAATAACAGAAGGCGCCTTAATGGAAGATGTGACAAAAAGTAATGAAATCCTCCATGAACTTAAAAGCAAGGGTATTCACTTATCGATTGATGATTTTGGTACAGGATACTCATCATTGAGTTATCTTAAGAAATTCCCATTGGACACTTTAAAAATAGATCAATCATTTGTTCGAGACATTATGGAAGATTCGGATGATGCAGCAATCGTATCCGCAATAATAGCAATGGCCAAAAGCTTGAGACTTAACGTTATAGCTGAAGGTGTGGAAACGGCTGAGCAACTGAAATACCTGGCTGCAAAAGGATGCAATGAAGCCCAGGGATATTTCCTGGGTAAACCTGTTCCGGTGGAAAAATTTACCCGGTTTCTTGTTAAGAAATCAGAACCATCTCATATTAAACTAGTTCATTCTGCCTGATTCGATTCAAGTCAGTCTTCTATATATAGAACCATGACGTGCTTTTCATGACTATTAAGTCGCCTTTCCCTATAGTAAAATGCGTTTTTTTTCGCCATCAGGTCCATTGAAATGCTCGAAATCAACCCACTCCTTAATAGAATTTCTAATATGCAAGAGCGTGTTAAATCGCTAAGGGGGTATCTTTGAATATGATCAAAAGTCTGAACGACTGGTAGAGGTATTACGGGAACTCGAGCAACCTGATATATGGAATAATCCAAAGCAGGCACAAGAGCTTGGTAAAGAGCGTGCGAATCTCGAAAACGTTGTTAATACAATAAACTCCCTGGAAGAGTCACTTACAGATTCAATTGATTTATTGAAGCTTGCAGAAGATGAAAATGATAATGATACCGTTTCTGCAGTGCTTGATGACATTGAAGTTAATGAACAACAACTTGCCAATCTTGAATTTCGCCGTATGTTTTCCGGTGAAATGGATGCCAATAACGCATTTGTCGATATACAATCTGGTTCAGGTGGTACTGAGGCCCAGGATTGGGCGGATATGTTATTACGTATGTATTTACGCTGGGGAGAGCAGCGTGGCTTCAAGACAGAATTGATTGAAGTTTCACCCGGTGAAGTTGCCGGAATTAAAAGTGCCACTATCCAGTATACGGGTAATTACGCCTTTGGCTGGTTGCGTACTGAAACCGGCGTGCATCGTTTGGTCAGGAAATCACCATTCGATTCAGGTAATCGACGGCATACCTCATTTGCCTCAGTATTTGTGTCTCCAGAGATTGATGACAATATTGAAATCGATATTAATCCAGCAGATTTACGTATAGATACCTATCGAGCCAGTGGCGCTGGTGGGCAACATGTAAACAAAACAGATTCGGCAGTCAGGTTGACTCATATACCCACAGGTATTGTCGCCCAATGTCAAAATGATCGTTCTCAACACAAGAATAAAGATCATGCAATGAAACAATTG
>CAYMPA010000042.1:0-20671 GCA_964392105.1 uncultured Enterobacteriaceae bacterium | reverse complement strand
AGACACCATCCTTGTAGTTTTTTTCTTCTTTCTTCTGTCCTTGACCATCTTTCCAGTAAGTGACATATTTCCCAGTAAATGGTTTTTCTTTGTTAGGTTCAAACTTCAGACCACCTCTATCCTGTAAATAGGACACTTCTCTTGCATCTAAAGGAGATATTAGAAAAAGAACCAAACAAACTATGTAGAAGACATTTTTCATATCAATATTTACATTCATCTATTAAATTCCCTTTGTAACTTTTCACGTATTAATAATCATAACTCATAATAAATACATAAATTCAAAAGAAACACAACGAACTATAAACAAGTATGATTTGATTGAAATGTCGATGTTTGGCAGAATCTGCACCCTCTTTGGTGCACAATAAATAAGTCATAAAAGTGTGTGAAATGTATTTATGGAAGAATATATATCAGTTACTTGGGGGTTCGTCTAATGGTAGGACTACGGACTCTGACTCCGTCAGTACAGGTTCGAATCCTGTACCCCCAGCCATAATTAAAAAGAGAACCTTCATGGTTCTTTTTTTAATTATTATCTGTAGAACTTTCGAACCGTTAAAGGTTCGACCGATTCGTATGGAACGAATCGGAACAGTGGAGCAGCGCGATACTGACCCGTAGGACAAAATACATGGACGTATTTTGTATATCCTCTACCCCCGGCCAATCATTTAATGAAGATAATTTTACTAAATCCGAACTTTTCCGAACTATCCCAAAATTCACCTCTTGACTGAGAGTAACGCAGAAAGGTTAAAATAATTCTTGACTATAGGTGTATATACACCTATATTAATTCTAGATACTTATGAAGAGAACTAAAAATGACCAATAAAGATAGAAAATACAAGCACCTCACGGAATGTTCCTGCAACATGATGAGGAAATCTGCTCGTAAAATTACACAGTTTTACGAGAACAGTTTGCGTGAAGCTGGTATCAAGCCAACACAATTTACAATATTAGCGTCCTTAGCGAATACAGGACCGATTCAATTAACGCAATTGGCCGACAGACTTTTATTGGAACGCACGGGTCTGACCCGAAACCTGAATATTCTTGAACGTAATGGCTGGATAGAGATCCAACCTGGCGAAGAAGATTCAAGGCAGCGTTTTGTCTCCTTATCAAAGAAAGGATACAAGCAGCTTGACCTTGCAATCCCCTATTGGCAAAAGGCCCAGAAAGCCATCGCCAAGGACATGGGGCAAGAAACGATTACAGGATTAAGAAAAACACTTAATGAAATGACAAATATTATAGCTGTGTAATTTTTTAACCTAATAGGTGTATATGCACTTATTAATCTAACTGAAAGGAGAAGACCAATGACTAAACCAACAATACTTATTACCGGAGCAACAGGAAAAACAGGCTTTTTTGCGGCCAAAACTTTACTGGAAAAAGGCTATCCAGTAAAAGCGATGGCACGAAAAGATTCAGATACAACCAAAGAGCTGAAGGCTCTGGGTGCAGAAATTGTTATTGCCAATTTGCTTGACCTCGCATCCTTCGAAAAAAGCATGGAGGGTGTTGAAAGGGCCTACCTTGTCTATCCTCCTGAAGATGGTTTGCTGGAAGCCACGGCTAATTTCATTGTGGCCGCACAGGCAAATAACGTGAAATCAATCGTCAACATGTCACAGTTACCTGTTCGCAAATATCATAATAGCGCCCTATCTAACCAGCACTGGTTAGCAGAACAAATGCTAAATAATACACAAATGATGGTATCGCATGTGTTGCCCGGCTTTTTTGCCGAAATGCTCTATCTTATGAACGGCGCTAACATATTACAGGAAGGAAAAATGTATTTGCCACATGGTGAAGCTTATCATGCTCCCATCGCCGGGGAAGATATCGGACGTAGTGTCGCAGCAATTCTGGAAAACCCAGAAAAGCACGATGGCAAACGTCTTATTTTAACCGGTCCAGATCGTGTTTCTCAAAAAGACATCGCTGACATTACCTCCAAAGTTCTCGGGATACCAATTGAATATATATCTCTTCCCGATGAACAATGGGCCGATGCCATGAAGCAGTCCGGATTGATGAGCGATTTTCTGGTCAAACATCTGGTAGAGGTCGGAAAAGACTATCAAAACAATGTTTTTGACAAGGTCACGACTACTGTTGAAGAGCTGACGGGATTAAAACCGATGGATATGAAAACCTTTGTTGAGGTTAATAAATCATTTTTCACACCCGATTTTTTACAAGCTTATGCGGAAAAATTGATCGCTGAAAAGCAGGCAGCGTAACATCCAAGCACCCGGCACCTCGTTTTCTCTCAAACGAGGTGCTTGGTGCACAACCGGTGTTTGATTACAGTTCGGGCAGGGTTTCGGCAACTTGTTGCAACTGTTGGAGATTGAACCAATCTAGTTCGGCTTTTGTTCAGTATGAAAAACTGAGTTGATCGGCCAAGAGGAAATTTCTTAGAAATGATCGACTTAAGAATAATTTATTTCTGTGTAGCTGCTACTCTGACTCCGTCAGTAGAGGTTCGAATACTGTACCCCCAGCCAATATAATTTTACCAATATTATTAAAGTCTCTTATTTAGTATTTGTAATATTATTGGTAACGATAAATAAAATATTTTTTATTGCCTAACAGCACTGACCCTTTGACAAAAAGTCATGTACTCTAAACTGATATCCAATTAATATAAAATAATCATATGCATACTAAAAAATTTAAACAACTTTTAGAAGAACTATGCCGTTATGGCCTAAGTAATCACTATGTGCTCTATCGAACTTCCGAACACGTCTACTTTGGAAACATTAATTATGTAAAAGGTCACTTGTCTGTTAAGGATACGGGCCTTATATCGGATTTAAATGGGAAATTGTTTGAGCCAGTATGGCACGAAGGACTAATTGGTATGATTTGCCATAGTAAGAAATATGAATGGGAAAGCTTGACCTTTTATGGTCTTGAAAATTGTAAAATCAATCCCGATCTTAGCAAAACGAGAGGTAATGCGCTGATTGCCGCTCAGAATCAATATGGTGAATCTATCATGGATTTTAAAGGGTCGATTTATCGCGGCTTTAGTCTATTAATAGATAGCAGCTTTTTACCCGTTATATTGTGTAACCCAATTTATTCTCGAGATAATGAATTAGGTTTGATTGTCTCTGATTTACGCACCGTCCCTATGGAAATAAAACTTTTATCAAAATTAAATGATGTCGTCTTTAATTCAATAAAAGATTATAAAACCTTACAAGTAAACGATGTTGATATCTCTTCTAATGATTTTCATAAATATTTTGATAGTTATTTACCAAAATAAGAACTTCAGAAGCAAACAGGCTTTTGTATCTAGGCAATCAGTACCATTATTACCTATATCTTGTTATTGGTTAGCCTGGGGAATTCCAAAGACATATTCCCAATCAATATTACAGTCTTGATATGGCGCATCATCTTTAACAAATTTAATACTTGTAATTGTAATTAATGTCATCACCTCGGCGTTAAGTGAGGCATCCCGAAATGGCTAGACCATGACCGGGCGGAAGCAAGGATGCTCCGTCTGCCCCAGACTGCCAATTTCGCAAGCTCTTTGGAGGCCAGGCTGCCTCACCCCATTCTCTGCCGTGAACGCGCCACTCTGGAGAAATTTCCGAATTCGGTTTTTTGTTCGGCAAATTTGTCCCGTAACTCCTTGAAACTAACCGAGTTTTTCCCCAACTACACATGCAAGTGAACGTCTGATTTGTATCTAAGATGTCAGCCAGCTGAAGCACTCTGCAGGAGGTTGAACAACCTAAACTAATGTGGTTAGAAACAACACCCCGCCATAAAGACGGGGCTATCATGCTCTATTAATCTTCTGTACGGCGCGTGGTGATAAAACCGCAACGCCGGCACTGAACCTTCTCGACAGTACCACTTTCACCAAAACCAAAAGTGGCGCTGATCACATCAAAATCGTGAAACCCTAGATAACAACTTAGTTTGCCAAAGATGCTAAACAGATTGTTATTGCTTGCCACTCATACACCCTGCTTTTTCCTTATATCTATAAAGTTTAGCAAATAAAAAACACGCCGAAGCAATGTGCAATATAATCAGGTGCTTGATGCTGATACTTTAAAAAATACGGACAATGCAATTCCAATAAGTGCAAGATTAGTACATGCTCTTGAAAAGCCTTCTGGTGATATCTCCATAATTGGTCCGGTGACTAATACACCGATCACTGCCAATATGAATGCTAAAGCCGAGAGACCGATTAACGACATAATTAGTTTTTGCATTGTTCCCCTCCTTTTCTTTCAGGTTATAAAGAAAGGATAGCTCAAAATAACAAAAACCCCGCCATAAAGACGGGGCTTGGTGTATTTAACGAGTTATATAATCAATGATCTTGGCATGATTAATGTGTTCCCAGTTCGTTGTTTATATCGTCAGGTATATTTCATTATATATATTCTGTAATCATCTGGGTTCTGCAGGTTTTTTCTGGAGGTTTGACTGTATTATTAAATGATAATCGGATGTAATACTGTCCTGTACCATAATATGATCAAGGAAATCTATTTTTAGTACTTTTTGGACATAATTTTTTAACTCGTCTATATCTTTCGATTCTGCAAAATCTTCATATACATTTTTTAAGCCTGTTAATATTACATCATGATCATTTACGTGAATCGGCATTGCAGGGTAATTTATTTTTCTCATCAATTCTTCTTCATAAGAAAAATGATCCTGCAAATGAGTAATCAAATTCTTTAATTCTTTCAGAGTATGCTGTGTATTGTTTGGAGTGTTTTTTTCAATCAGGAGCCACAATCTATTGATAAGATCAACTAGTTCACCATGATCTTTATCTATAAAATCTACTGATGTTTGAAATATGTCAGCAGCCTTTATCAGCTCTTCATTCATTATTAGCTCTTCATTCCATTTACACGCTTTGATTATTGCCCAATTTAGACATTACTCTTTAATGTTACTACTGTAATCTCTGGATTGGGTATTGTTAAGATATTCAAACTCATTGCTGAGTAACCGATATACAACACCAATAATAGCAATCCAAAAAAAACCTCTCCATGAGAAAGAGCCAGGTACTTAATCTAATTCTTCTGCTTATTTCACAAAATACACGATGAACATTATCAATTAATTGCGGAGTTGTTAAACATCTATTTGACTGTGATACTGATTTTTTTAGACATAACAGGCTTATCGTGGGGTATATGCGCATAATTTCCCAAGAGAATTTGCAATGTGTGCTCCCCAGGAGGAAGAGTCAATTCCGTTTCTGTTTGTCCTCCACCAAAATGTCTTATTTGATCATTAGCCGGTAAAGGTTTAGTCAAGTCCGGTAATGTATCTAAATTAATAAGAATATGATGATGGCCCGTATTATTAATGTTGGTGCCTGCTGGTGCAACTCCCATACCAGATAAACCAAATTTCACTTTAAATATTTTTGAAACAGTTGCTCCATCTTTAGGCTCTATAAAATAAAGTTTGGCATCAGGTGATGACTTTGACACTAACTCATTCGCTAATGTGGATGACATAAGACTGAATAAAGTAATGATAGTAAGAAAAATTTTTAACTTCATAATGAACTCCATTGTTTCTCTGCTCAGGTCGCTAGTTTATGAAAAGTGAGCAGAAATCTCTCGTATAACGACTAAGCTAAGGGAGAGACACTCTTTCACCATCCTATCCATAAGCGATTGGTTATGAGCTGATTTTACATCACTACGACTTTTTTTTCTTATAGGAAACACACTATCTGGAATTGTGACGGAAGAGAGGCATTGCAATCAGGTATAATTATTTAAATTATTTCTCAGGGTCAGGTGGCAATTCTCGCCCGGGAGAACATAATAATACGATTAGATTTTAATAAATCTGATGAAATTATGGACCTCGGTTGCCTACACGGATGTAGGTAAGGGGCGTGAGCACAACCACATGGACCTCGGTACCCCCTTGAGGGGTGTGTGGGAGGTAGAACAATGTCTGGAACAGTTGTCGAGGAGCGGAAGCTTACTCCCTTGTGGGGTATGAGTAAATTAGAATATTAATAATAAGAATTACATAATCCGGGACCGAATTAATGGCTGATAGTCTTGCTGGAGAAATCATCGCCTGTCACGAATGCGATCACCTGTACCGTTACGAACTGATCCCTGTCGGGGCAAAGGCCAACTGTCATCATTGTGGGAATTTACTCTATCGTCATATTCCCAATTCACTGGATCGGAGCCTGGCACTTTATATAGCCGCACTTTTCCTTTTTATTATTGCCAATGTGTTTCCATTTTTATCTCTGGAGCTAAGTGGCAGGGTAGTTGAGAACATTCTGTTTTCCAGTGGCTGGGCTATGTATGAGCTGGGTATGGGTGAACTGGGCGTTCTTATTTTTCTGACCAGTATCTTGTTTCCGTTCATTGTTATTGTTGGCATGCTTTACTTACTTGTCCCTGCACGCCTTGGTTATATCGCCCCTGCCCTGGGGCCAGTTTATCGATTGGTGAATGTAATTACACCATGGAGCCTGGTAAGTGTATTCATGCTGGGTGTATTGATCGCCATTGTAAAATTACAGGACCTGGCAAACGTGATCACGGGTCCTGCCTTGATTGCATTAGCATTACTGCTTGTCGTTTATACTGCTGCAAGAGCCAGTTTTGATCCAAATGAATTATGGTCTTTAACAAAGTATTCATCATCACGTTTATCAATTGATGACCTTTCAGAGAATAAAATTCTGAATTGTCACACCTGTGGTTTTCTTAGTCTGCATAAAAACGAACATCAGTACTGCTCAAGATGTACATCGCCGTTACACCACAGAAAATACAACAGCATAGAAACCACCTGGGCCTTGCTGACTGCGGCTGCCGTGTTGTTGATCCCGGCCAATGTTTACCCGGTGATGACAGTGATTCGTTTTGGTCAGGGTGAACCAAACACGATCCTGAGTGGTATATTGCATTTAATTGAATCAGGAATGTGGGGGCTAGCCATGATCGTTTTTGTGGCCAGTATTGTTGTCCCTGTTATGAAATTAATCATCCTGAGTTTTTTATTGATCAGTATTCAAAATAAATCAATCTGGAGACCTCGCGATCGTACCTTGCTTTATCGTGTAACCGAGGTCGTCGGGGCATGGTCAATGGTGGATATCTTTCTGGTCGGACTGTTATCCGCACTGGTCAGCCTGGATACCTTGTCAACGATTCGTCCGGGTATAGGCGCAATCTATTTTGCCGGAGTGGTCGTAATCACCATGTTTGCAGCGCAGTGTTTTGATCCGCGCCTGATATGGGATAATGTAATAGAAGAAGAACAATAAACAATAACGAAAATGGAAATCTCAAGTCCACAAGTCAGTAAACGGTCAGGGCCGTCCATCGTCTGGTTAATTCCATTAATCACCCTACTGGTGGGTGGCTGGTTAATCGTTAAAACCCTGTCCGAACTGGGTCCGCAGGCCACCATCAGTTTCAAAACGGCAGAAGGTATAGAAATAGGAAAGACCAAGGTCAAATACAAGAATGTCGATATCGGTATTGTTGAGAAAATCAAATTCAGTGATGATTTTTCGAATGTCATCTTGACGGTTGAATTTAGTCAGGGATCGGAGAAGTTTTTACGTCGAAATACCCGCTTCTGGGTGGTTAAACCACAACTCAGTCTGCGGGGAGCTACCGGTTTGAGCACATTAATATCCGGTGCCTATATTGAAATCGAGCCGGGTCCAGGCGCTGCTCAATTACATTTCATCGGTCTGGAAAAACAACCGGTGGTTAAGTCCGATGAACAGGGCAAGGAGATCGTGTTGGTAACACAAAACCTCGGCTCGATTGATATTGGCTCACCGATTTACTATCAGGGTTTGATCGCCGGTGAAATTCTGGGACATGAACTGGGCAATGATCGCAAGAGTATTTATGTTCACGCCTTTATCAAGGATCCTTTTGATCAGCTTATCCGCGGTAATACAAATTTCTGGAACATTAGCGGTATTAATGTGTCAATGGGGGCTGACGGGCTCAAGGTGCAAACAGAATCTGTCCGTTCAATGATGTTTGGTGGCATTGCGTTTGAAACACCGGAGACTCTGGAGCAAGCGACCACCGATATTGATAACCTGGTTTTCACATTGCACGATAGCTATGAAAAGATCCAGGAACATGCCTACACCAGGAAGATCAAGTTCATCATGTTCTTTGACAGTTCCGTACGTGGTCTTAGTCTTGGTGCACCAGTTGAATTCAAGGGCATCAAGGTCGGTTCAGTACTGGACGTAAGACTCGAGTTTGATAGTGAAGACACATCATTCCGGATCCCTGTGTTAATAGAGATAGAACCTCAAAGAATTATCGAGCGTGGTAATCAGGAAACTGGATCGTCTTATCAAACACTCAACAGCCTGGTTGAACTTGGACTCAGGGCACGCCTGCAAACCGGCAGTTTAATAACCAGTCAATTATATATCGAACTGGACATGCATCCTGATTCACCGATTAATCTCAGCGGTGAGGAAACACCGTTTCCTGAACTACCGACCTTAGCCACAGCAAATTTTGGAGCGATTACCCAGTCGGCTGAAAAATTACTGGCCAAGTTGAATTCAATTGATATTGAAAAGGTAACTTCGGTATTAATTGAAACATTCGAGAGTGCCAATATCACACTTAAGACTGCAGACGAAACAATTACAAATGCAAACGCACTGATTACGATACCCGGTATTCCACAAGCGATTGAAGATATGCGCATATCCTTGCAAAACTTCAAGAGCATTATGCAAAAACTGGATGATTCCAATCTGCAAGAGGCCATCAATGCGGGCCACATTGCGCTGGATAATTTAACTAAAACCCTGGATAAGACGGATAATATACTGGAACCCAACTCACCGGTTCAATACAACCTGATCAAATTGACCGCCGAACTTGAAGAAACAGCACGGTCCATTCGCTCATTGGTCGAAACACTGGAACGCAATCCGCAGGAATTAATTTTTGGCAAGGATAAGAAGGCCAAAGGAGAATAATGATATGTGGACTCATTTATATAACACATTTATCTTGTTAATTGGCGCAGGCCTTCTGAGCGGCTGCCTGGGAGGTGGTGCCACGACCCCGATTCGTTATTATCTGATCGACCCGACTGAGTATTCGAATGCCTCTCTAATGGCAGTCAGACCATTGAGCATAGAGATTATTGATTTGCATATACCGCAATACCTGGAACGTTTCCATATAGCATCGCGAAGTAGTGAAAGTCGACTTGAGTTTTCAGAATATAATCAATGGGGAGAAAACTTACGTAAGAACCTTTTACGTACTTTAGCAAGAAACCTGTCGAGATTATTATCGACAATAGATATAGGCACACCGTTAAACCGTTCATCATCATTACCTGACTACCGTGTGCAAATCCATATTGAACAATTTGAGCAAGATGTTGAAAACAAGGTAAAACTTGTTGCTCGCTGGCAACTTTCAGGCGGGCTTCAATCAGAGCCGTTGGGCGTATTCAGTGCAGAACTGCAAAGCCAGCAAACCATTGAAGAAGAGAATTATGATCAAATGGTTTCGGTGATGCGTCAATTATATGGGGAACTCAGTGAGCGTATTGCTGAATCAATTCTCGCACAGGAGAGTTAAATAGGTGTACCGAACTTCCATACATCAGTATGAACAGACCTCAGACACGCGGTCGATACGTCCATGTACGCTCGGACGTGGCGTCCCTGCCATGTACGGTCTGCTTGTCTGTTCATGCTGATGTACTTGAACATAAAAAATATCGCCCATTCAGGAATTATTATTTGTTGACAGCAATGAAATTATTATCTCATAACCAGCCAATTGCCCTATTTGTACTGCTGACTTCTTGTATGTACATACAAGAGTGTGCCGGCTTTGTCAGTGATAAAGCCACGGGGGCTGAAATCATGGAAGAAGTCTATAAACGACACCAGCAATTTCCCTATATTTATGAAGAACAATTCATGATTATGGAAGACAGGAATGGTGATCGTGACACTCGTAAGGCCAGGCGCTATTCAAGAGTGGATGATGATGGCACGGTGAAGTTTCTACTGTTGTTTGATTACCCGCAGGAAGTAAAAGGCGTTGCGTTGTTAGCTAATCGTGATCCTGATGGTAATACAAGTAAATATATTTACTTGCCAGCCTATGGCGAACAACTTATCGAAAGTAGCGGTGAGGGTAGTGACGATAACTTTCTTGGTACTGATTTTTCTGTAGAAAACCTGACAGGTGAAATTTTATCGGATCACCATTATAAACGCCGTGATGACAGGGAGGTTGATGATGTTAAATATTTTATACTGGATGTTTATAAGGTAAGTGATCAGTTAACAGAAGATCAAATATTAAGACGCCACTTTATTCGTCAGGATAATTTATATATCACACTGACACACCATTTTGATAAGCAAGGTCGTCTTTCCCGTATACAGAGCCATCATGATATTAATGCGGTCGATGGCAACATGTGGCGTGCCAATATGATTCTGATGGAAGATAAAAAGGAACAACACCAGTCATTGATCAAGATCTCGCGGCGTATTTTTTCACATGATTATGTTCCTGCAGAAGTATTTACTGCTGAATGGTTGTATGAGAATTATCCCTACATTGAACCAATTGCCGAAGCTGAGGATAGTCAGGAGCAAACTGAATGATATTGCAAATGTATATGCTGGGATACAATCATCGTGTTACGGTAACACTGTTTCTGCTAATTGTTACGGCATTCGCCGCTGTAGGTATGCAACGACTACAGGTCGATACCGGGATAGACAGTTTGATCCCGGCAAATGATCCATCTCGCCTGATTTATCAAAAAGTCATGGGGGAATTTGGTACAGATAATAAGACCATTATCTATATTAAAGACAATAATCTGTGGACGCCGGAAAAACTGACAAAGATTGAACAACTGCATTTGGCAATTGAAAAGATTGACGGTGTCAGTCGTGTTGACAGTTTGTTTAGTTTACACACCATACATGGTGTAGACGGCAAGATTATTTCCCGCCCGGTACTCAGGGAAGCACCTGAAACAGAACAGGAAGCATTAAGCGCAAAGAAAAATGCCTTGGCCAATCCACTCTATCTGGGTAATTTTTTCTCGGATGATGGTGAAGTCACCGCAATGATTGTATCTGTAATAGATGCAGATGATAAAAATAATTTCAGTCGTTTTATTCATAAGGCGTTGGAAGAACAAATTGAAGTTCACCGCGCAGAGTTTGAGCGTATGGTACAGGTCGGCCCACCCAGGATTAATGCCGAATTAAAACAGAGCCTGTATGAAGACTTTATATTACTCGGGCCATTATCAGCAGTAATTCTGGTTTTCTCCATTTTAATATTTATGCGTAACTGGTTATCGGCCATGGTGCCATTGGTGACGTCACTGCTCACGATTGTCTGGACCTTTGGAATGTTAGGTTGGTTAGGTATACCACTTAACATTCTAAGCGCAATGATACCTTCATTGATTATTGTTATAGGGTCCACAGAAGACACACATATGATGGCCGCATTTTTACGCGGACTGGATGAAAATGAAGGAGAAAAATCACGTAATGAAGCGGTTAAATACATGGCAAGACATATTGGCTTGCCATTAATACTCACGGTACTCACAACGGCAATGGGTTTTGCCAGTAACCTGTTCAGCAATATTGGATTAATACAGCATTTTTCATTTGCGGCAACCTTTGCGATGTTGGCAAACGGGTTTATTACCATCCTGGTTATGCCACTCATGTTATCCTTGTTTGGTCCGGATAAAAATACAAGTTTTATTAAAGATATAGAAACGGACAGTTTACCTGACCGTGTTATGAGGATATTCCGATATTCCCAGGATCGCTTCCCCATGTCGACATTGTTTGTTACTGCGATGCTTTGTATCTTTTTTATTTTTCAGGCATCCAAATTATATGTCACCAATGATCCCTTATCGTATTTTCCGAGTGATCGTCCGTTGATTCAGGACACCAGACGCATACATGAAGACCTTGCCGGAATAAAAATATTTTTTATATCACTTGAGTCCAAACAGGCAAAGGCATTTCAGGTACCGAAAAATATTCAAAAGCTGGCTGATATTCAGCGTTTTCTTAATAGCCAGGGTGTCTATGATCGCAGTATATCCCTGGCCGATCATCTGAAGTTTATCAACCGGGAATTTCGAGATAGCACTGTTGATGATGCCTTGCCGGAAACCAGACAACTGGTAGCCCAGTATTTAATGTTCTTCCAACGTGGTGATCTGGATAGTTATGTCAGTCATGATTACAGTCGCGCCAATATTGTAGTTCGACATAACATCACAGATTCACACATGCTTAATCAGTATATTGAAGAGCTACAAGGTGTAATCGATCAAATCGTCGGCCCGGACATGAAATCCTTTATCATCGGGGAAAACCTGATGGTAAATAACGCAGCTGAAAGCTTAATGGTAGCTCAGGTAAAGGCGCTGGCTCTGTTGTTGGCATTAATATTCCTGATCATGTCCGCT
This sequence comes from uncultured Enterobacteriaceae bacterium, assembly GCA_964392105.1. GTDB lineage: Bacteria > Pseudomonadota > Gammaproteobacteria > Eutrophobiales > Eutrophobiaceae > UBA7359. The sequence goes on along the minus strand of CAYMPA010000042.1, from coordinate 8,098 downwards.
ATGTTTACTTCTTTTAAAGGCGGGTTCATTGCTCTGGTGCCAGCGATCATTCCTATTGCACTGATGTTTGGCATCATGGGTTATCTTGATATTCCGTTAAATCCGGGTACTGCAATGGTGGCCGTAATTGCGATTGGTATTGCGATAGATGGCACCATCCATTTACTGGCACGGTACAATGAACTTTGTCGCCGTACTTCAGATTATATCGGTGCCGTTAATACCGCAGTACACGAAGAGGCAACACCGCTTATTGTATCCAGTATCGCGCTCGCATTCGGTTTTGGTATTTTAATCTTTTCGAACTTTACTATCGTCGCACAGTTTGGTGCGTTGGCTGCAGCAACCATGTTGTTTTCAATATTTGCGAATCTGTTAATTACACCAATCATCATGGCCCGCATTCGGCTTGTAGGCCTGTACCAGATTTGTGCGATGCCTATAAACTGTGATGTGCTGGTTGACAGCCCTTTGTTCAACAACATGAACGAGTATCAACGCCGAAAAGCCGTATTAATCTCTGAAGTGCATGAATTTGAAAAAGGAGATTTATTAGTTAAACAGGATACAATAGGTCGTGATATGTATCTAATTCTTTCAGGTAAAGCAGAAGTTATCAGAAAGGATGGTAATGAATCACGTTCATTGGCCATCCTGCAACCTGGGCAGATCTTTGGTGAGATTGGTTATATACGTGAAACTGAAAGAACCGCAGATGTCGTCGCAACAGACGATGTATCAGCATTGCGGTTTGATTATGAACGCATGCAAAAAGATCTGAAATTTTTCCCGAATATCGTTGCCAAATTAAATTTCAATATCAGTTATATCCTGGGTGAACGCCTTGCGGATATGGTGGGGAGTTCAAAGAGTAAATAATCTCACTACTTTCATTGTCTGTTAACGTTCAGGTATAAATAATAATCAACAATCTCGTTAATATTTCATGAATTACAGCGCCTTATCCAAGGTTTACTCATTTCCAATCCATTTTCCACCTTTCATTGCACAAGTACGTACTCTTTCAGCACGTTGTACTGGATCGCCGTATATTTTCCAATCAGGATTTCTATCAGGATCCAGAAAAAGCTGGACAGCAGCATGAATTTCTTGAGGCTTGCCATATTTCGCTGCATAGCAATCTGCCTGGGTTTCCATTGAAGCCGGGTAGGCCGCAGGAGAAGCGAGAAGTGTATGCTCAAGTATGTCATGCGCATATGCATGGAGGCGAAAAAATCCACACGCGTCACCGATTTCCTTGCATGTATCAGGATTATATATCACTACATTAGTCTGATCGCGGACAGTTCTTATCATTGCAATCTCAGGAAGGCTTGGATCTGGAATTTCCCAATATGGCGTGATCGTAACTTCACTACAAGACATGCACAGTAGAAACCCGGAAAATAATGCTATCTTAATCAAGATGTATTTCATTGTTTCACACGTTACATATTTACAATCATGAAGTTTAGATAAGAGCAATATAACAAAGTTTCATTACTAATTTTCATCCATCTCAATCAGGCAATATTATTGGTCTATTTATGAAAGAGATAAAATTTTTGGCTACTGTTAAATCACAATTCACATAGAAGAATTGATATCTGAAATGTGTCGACATAAGTCATATGACTATAATGTATTTCTCCCACAACAAAGAAAACTACTTAGGAATCTGTTTTAATGATTCTATAGATTATTTATAAACTGATAAAAAACCAGAAATCGACCGTTCGTCTTAATGAATAAAATCTTGGTGGACCTTCCGGATCACAGATCAGGAAAATCTTTACTGCGATGTCTATTTCCGGATTACCTATGACATGATCGATATACAATGCTTTCCCACCGTTTTTCAAACAACTTGTGGCAATCTTTTCTTGTAGTTCTGCCCGACGATTACGAATATCGTTAATCTCAGGCGCATTACTACATAGTCGTATCCCATCACAGTAACTATTAATCCATTGATCGATATCACCTACGGCAAGCAATTTTAATCCTTCCAGCAACGCAAAATAAACCGTACCATTTTTGGGTTCGACCAATCCTTGGTCAGCATTAACCAATAATGGATTTATATTTAATCCAACAAACAAAACAAGGATAATTTGAAAACGTTTTATCATATTTAATGTCTAGCACTTATAGTACTAAGTAAAAGTTTGCCACTTCTATGATTAATCGGCGAAATATAAGTTAAACTGTAGAAAAATTTAAGAATTATTTGTTTGGAATAGTCATTATGCCCTCACCGACCATAACCGCAGGGCCACCGACACGGACTTTCAGAGGTTCATTTTTATTATTGTCCATTTCAATATTCAAGACACTCTTGCGAGTCGTTGCAAATCCACGATCAATAACAAAGGTATGTGTTCCTTCCTTTATATGGTCATGATCACATAGATAACCGGTGAATGCAGGCATCGCTGAACCAATTGGAGGATCATCATTAATACCAATTTCCGGCCCAAGTAAACGCGCATGAAAATTGAAATGTGTAGATTATAAGTAATAAAAAAAGGGTGCGGTTATTAACTCGCACCCTTCTTGGTAGTTGAGATAAAGTATCGTTAATTAATACTTGAACGCAAAGTAGGCCCAGAATTTTGACAAGTCTGTGGCCTTGGGATTGCCCACATCTGAAGAGGCATCATAATCTGAATATTTCAGAGCTACGGTGTATTTCTTTAAAAATTTCTTGGTAAACCAGATATCCAGTTCATCACCATAATCAAAACCACCTGTTTCTGCTTCCAGCATATGGTAGGAAACAATCAACTTGGTATCATATTTACCTGTAGCCACCATTGTAAGGATAGTATCTTCAATACCGGCAGCGGGTGTAGTAAGAAAGTTATCCGCCCAACCTTGATAGGCATGACCGGTTGCTAATGGTGTTTGAAAAGCAGTCGTTCCGACACCACCACTTTCCAGAACTTCATAACTGATTTTTGCCATCAATGTTTTAATAAAGCTATCCATTGATAGCTTAACGCCGCCTTCTACTAAATAATAATCAGCATCATAGTTCGTTGGATTATTATCACCTTCGCTTTGCGTTGCAAATTCACCGGTATAGATAATCTTTGCCTTTTCACTGAAAGGAACTGCACCGTTTGCTCGAATGCCATAGGTCTCTGTAGAAAGCGCACCTATATCTGAAAATTCCAGATCATAGTAATACCCTTCCAGCTTGGCATGCTTGAAACCATTATATTGCACATTGAATATCGGTGCTTCCATATCTCTGTCTGTACCAGTGATGGTATTGTTATTCCAGATATAACCCGCTATGAGCCGGGTATCTTTAAAATAAGTATTTGTTATCGTAACGGCATCCTGTGTCTGCCAGTTTTGGCGCCAAAGGACAGTACCCAAGAAACGATGAAAAGGAGCTTTACGTGGTGTAATTATCTGGCGACCTGCCTTTATCAAGTTCTTCTCAAGAAATTTAACACCAAGATAAGCCTGGTTGACTTCGGTGCCGCTTGGATCAGCAATGACTGGTAATGTTGTCCGACCATTGACTTTGTCATTGTATTGTGAGGTGCTGGTTAAGGGGGTTACATTTTCAAATTGCAGATAACCAAATACATTATAAAAATCACTGGTCTTGTAACCCAATGTGGTTCTTGCTGTAAATGCATCAGCTTCCTGTTTACCGGCTGCCTTTGATTTATCATCAACATGTTCATATCGTGCACGGAAGCTGAAATCAACTTTACCGCCGGTTAATGCATTCATTAATGCATCCTCAGCAGATACGTTAAATGATATGCTTAGTAAACAGATTAATAATCCATTTATAAAAGGCATTTTTGTTATGTGTCTTTTGTCCATCACAATTTCCCCAAAAAATAATTAGTGCGTAAATAATTGTTGTGCAGCAATATACATGCCAATTCAGTGTCTAATACAAATCATTAACTTTTAATCGTAATTGCTAGTAAAAATACGATTTAACTGATGCGCTAAGCAGTGCAACCTGACCCTTCTACGCACAATATACGTAGGTATAAAATACATCATTACTAGTTGAATACGATTGATCTATGTCAAGAATAAAAAATTGTTCATTCTTGATTTATAAGGAATGAAAATCAGGTAATTTATTCTTGCTTTATTAAGGCTAAATCAGCATCAATCTGTATAGCAAATTTTGTAATTTTAATAATCAAGTAAAATTCTGTAACAATTCTACACCCCAGAGAGGGTACACACTGGGCATAGAGGTAAGCTTCCGCTCCTCGATTCTGTCTAGAAAATCTGTTCCTTACGTTTTCTATCGCTTACTTCCATGTAAGCGTCCTGATTCGTTCTACCTCGAGAATGTGTTCCAGACATTCTCTACCTCCTCCATCCGTGTAGGCGTCCTGCATCCATGCAGTCGTGATCACGCCCTTACCTACATCCTTGTAGGCAACCGAAGTCCTTGTAGGCAACTAAACTCCATGTGCCGCAGAAACCATTGTCATAAAAAGTGTTACATATTCAGGATTCTCTGTAGAAATACATAGGTTTATAAACATATAAATAATCAGAACTTAACGGCTCGTTATGAGTAACAAAATCGATTATAGTATAATGACTTGGCAGTTTCTCAGGACTGATATGGAGACAGAAATAATGAGAACAGGCGGAGTAGTTACGTTAATATTCTTCTTGACACCATTGATTTTACTTGGTGCTTGCGAGCGACAGTCAGCCACCAGTCAGTCAAATCCTGCAAGAATCGCCTATGAACCCAATATCCACGACAAGGAATTCGGCAATTACATCATTCATGTCAATGCCCTGACAACAGATCAGCTGCCTACTGAAGTTGCCCGTGGATATAAAATATCTCGCAGTAAAAACCGGGCAATGATAAATGTCTCTGTACGTGAAAAACAGGCTGATAGAGAGATGCCAATTACTGCCTCAGTAAATATAGTCGCTAAAAATCTTAGTGACCAGTTAAAAAACGTTAAATTAAGAGAGATAATAGACAATGATCCAGCCGCAATTTACTACATTGGTGAATTACCAGTTAGCCATGAAGAAATGATTATTTTTGATCTGGATGTAATACCTGCTGGCGCGAGTGAACCTGTTTTACTTTCATACAGGCAACAATTTTATACAGAATAATTAGCATAAAGGTTATTTATCTCTTGTTTTACGTTTTTCTTTAACCCGGTTGACGGCAGCTGCTATTTCATCCTGTTTTTTCTTCAACTCTAGTTCTTCGTCTGTCTTTTCTTTGATAACTTTTGATCGTTTATTTTTTTTATCTTTTTCCTGCTGCTGTATTCGCGCCTGCTTATCAAGATAACGCTGCTTGTTCTGTTCTGCTTCAAGTTGTTTGCGGTGGCTATTCCAAACATGACTTTTTGCCTGACGGAATTTATCAACTAACGGGATATGACTGGGACACACATATGAACAACAGCCGCATTCTATACAATCAAACAAACGATAATCCTGAAGTCGATCAGGATTGAATTCTTTTGTATACCAATGCAGTTGTTGCGGTTGTAGACGAACAGGACATACTGGAGCACATTCATCACAGCGAATACAGGGCGACGCTTTAATATTTGATGCCTGAAGTTCAGTACCTGCAGCTAATAAACAATTTGTGGTTTTAATTATAGGAACATTATCACCATGCAAACGAAATCCCATCATGGGACCACCTATAATCAAATATTCAAAATTTTTATTATAGCCGCCACATTGATCAATAATTTCACTTATCGGTGATCCAAGTAATACTTCGAGATTACATGGTTGGTTAATCCCCGGACCTGTTATTGTAACAATACGGCTGATTAATGGTTCGGCATCAAGAATAGCCTTTTTGACTGCGACTGCTGTACCGACGTTATAACAAACGACACCAACATCAACCGGTAGGCCATCAGCAGGGACTTCAATACCCGTAATCGATTTGATTAATTGTTTCTCACCTCCGGCAGGATAAAGACTGGAGATCAATATCAATTTTATTTCAATCTCGGCATATTGTTCCAGCGCCTCCTTCAATATTTCTATCGCTTCTATTTTATTGTCTTCAATAGCAATAACGCATTCATCAACCTGTAATGCATGCGCCAATACCTCAACACCGGTAATAACATCTTTCGCATAATTACGAATCAAGGTTTCATCACAACTAATATAAGGTTCACATTCAGCTGCATTTAATATCAGAAGTTCAATATCCAGACTTAAGCCTGGAATAATTTTTACAGCCGACGGGAAACCTGCTCCGCCCAGACCAACAATACCTGCTTCCAGAATCTTATGCTGAACTTCAACTGGACTTAAGGTGTAATAATCATCTATCGGTGTTCGATCATCTATCCATGTTTCTTTGCCATCCGGTCCAATAACAATACAGGTAGACTTTGCACCAGAAGGATTTGGTATAGGATGTTCTGCTATTTCATTAACTATGCCCGAAGTACTGGCATGAACCGGTGCACTGATATACCCCTGTGCCTGTGCAATAAGCTGGCCTTTTAAAACAAGATCTCCTGCATTAACAATCGGTTTTGCAGGAAACCCAATATGTTGGCGTAATGGAATCTTGATTAAGCTGGGTAGCTTTGCTTTTGCAAGGGGCTGTTCAAGAGAGATTGCCTTGTTTGGCGATAATTGAATACCACCACCAAAAGGAATGGGCTTCTCTATAACAGTGATCATTCTGGTATGTTTTTCCCGAAATACATAATCCTAGATTCCTCAGTTGACCGGTCTTAGATCATAATTATGTTTTTCAAACTAGCACGTTATAGTTTGTTAGGTGATCACCCATTAGGTGAATTTGCCTACTCATTTAATTGCACATTTTTCAGGGTCATTTGCTTGACAGCGAACGCCTTACGTAGCATGGCTATGCGCGGCCTTCTAGTCGGCGCAACTGACCCTGAAAAATGCACACTCAAACGAATCCAACTGAGGATTCTAGGATAATTGTTTGATTGCTAATTATAACATAGCAATCCAGTCTGAAATTGATTGCATCTTATAATCGAACATATCCATAACCTGGATTAGGTATTACAATCTTATGGAGACAATGTAACGATTTTATTACGATCAAACTAATCATGCTGATATTAGAAGTCGATAAACGCGTAAAAGGTGATCTGGAAACCATCTGGAAGACACTCACCGATATGAAATCGTTTTCTGAAACAGCGCCTGATATTATTCGGGTTGAACAACTTTCAGGCGAAGCCCTGGGCATGATAAGACGCATCCATCATAAAAGTGGTCGCTCATGGGAAGAAGAATGTAAGGAATGGGAACCACAATCTCATTTCGCCATGCAAATCAAAAATGAAAACTATCCATTACCAGTGACTTACCTGCGTCGCATAACCAGCATGGAGCAAAAACAAAAAAATGTTGTAATCAAGATCCGTTATGAATATACACCTAAATATGGTCCCCTGGGTTTTTTCCTGGATAAACATAAAATACGACCTATTCTCAAGATCTTTTCAACACAATTAGCGGATAACCTGGCTAAAAAGATACATCAGCAAAATGCAGATGCTTCTATCTCGGCCGCAACAATATTGAAACACAAGGATCCTGCAATCCTGACAATAACACCGGAAACATTAATCTCTGATGCATGCCAAATCCTGACAGATAAAAAAATTGGTTGCGTTATCGCACTTGATCCGCAAGGAAAAATAGCGGGGATCCTGTCTGAGCGCGATATCGTGAATGGTTTAGCCAATACCGGTCAACCGATATTACATAAACCTGCAACAGAATTTATGACACATAATGTGATTGTCAGTCATCCAGAATGTAGTCTGGCAACCTTAATGTCTGTTATGACTACAAAACGTATACGTCATTTACCTGTAGTTGATGATAATGATCACTTAATTGGTGTGATTAGTATTGGCGATATCGTTAATGCGCGTATGACAGAACTTGAACTGGAATCTGCGGCCATGCATCAATACATCGAAGGGCGCAAATGGCGTGAAGTGGCGATGCAGATTGGTCGAAGTGCAGCTTCAAAAGAGACCCTGTAAATAATTCTGTGTAACTAACAATCACACATACTTGCTGAGACGTT
>CAYMPA010000041.1:0-20927 GCA_964392105.1 uncultured Enterobacteriaceae bacterium | reverse complement strand
AGCGCCGGCGGGCCACCTGTATCTATTCCGCTAGCTCGCAGAGTATCCATAAAATCTCTCATAGTTAGACGAGCTCTAATATTGTCAGCTGAATACAGTTCACCGCGAGGATCGAGAGCATAAGCTCCTTTTTCAATCACCTCCGCCGCCAAAGGGATATCACCTGTGATGACAAGATCACCAACGCTAAGTCTTTTAACAATCTCATTGTCAGCGACATCAAAACCTGATGCTACTTGAATAAATTTAATGCAGTGCGATGGCGGTATGTGCATAGGCTGGTTAGCCACAAGCGTCATCTGCACTCCGGTACGCTCTGCCGCTCTAAACAAAATCTCTTTGATCACCACAGGGCATGCATCTGCGTCTACCCATATTTTCATTTCATGCCATTTCTGTTGAATGCATAACTATAAGTTATGCAGACCTTGCTTTTGAAACATAATCAAACAACTATTCACTAGCACTGCCATGCTTGAAATAAGATGTGATAGGAAATCAAACAGTTTCTAATCCATTTAGCAATAAACAGAAGAGTAGCAGCAGCTAAACAAAATCAGGCATTGAAATACATTTAATTTCTATAACATCAGGTTCTTGAGGTAAAAGTCGAAGGTAAGATCAGGGATTATCTTCGTCGTTTACCTTTGCCTTTATCGCGAATTTCTTCGAATTTCACTTTGAGTGGCTTACCTTCAAACATCTTTCCGTCAAGACCGGCAATAGCTGCCCTCGCTTCATGACCTTCCATTTCGATAAAACCGAATCCTTTACATGTCCTGGTAAAAACATCCTGAACAAGATGTATAGAACGTACTTTACCAAATTCAGTAAATAATTCAGTGATAACACTGTCTGTTGCGTTATCAGGTAAATTCCCAACGAAAATCTTTTTCAATAGAGTATCTCTGGTTAAGTGGTGTATGACACACACCAGTAAAGCTGGACAAATCAAAATACACCCGTAATGATTGCGGGGTTTTTGTCTGAAAACAACGAATTATAATTATGTCAAACAGTTGTTACCTGGCTTGCTTGAGGCCCTTTGGGGCTATTTTCAACCTGATAGCTCACTTTTTGACCTTCAGCTAATGAACGAAAACCATCGCTGTTAATTGCAGAATAATGAACAAACACATCTGCGCTGCCATCATCAGGAGAGATGAAGCCGAAACCCTTGGAATCGTTAAACCATTTAATAGTACCTGTCGCCATGTAAATAACCTCAATATATCAATAAATAAACATCTAATTGCTAATACTCTTACGGCAATTTACAGGTTAAACAAACAGGGCTACTGAAAAATGCTGGATATCGTGCAATAGAGTAATAAGCGCGAAATATACTTGATTTTTTATAAACCATCCATACTTTCGTGATTTTTTTTAGATCATGTAATATCCGGGCTATTCTGACTTCCTTTCCAGGATAATCTTTTGCCATTCCTGTGGGCCGGTTTTATGGACTGCATTGCCATTAACATCAACGGCTACGGTGACTGGCATGTTTTTAACCTCAAATTCATGAATGGCTTCCATGCCTAATTCTGGAAACGCAATTACATCTGAATGAGTAATCGCTTTTGAAACCAGGTATGCAGCACCACCAACAGCCATGAGGTAAACAGCTTTATGTTTTTTGATTGCTTCAATTGCCATAGGGCCACGTTCAGCTTTACCAACCATGCCGATTAATCCGGTTTTATCTAACATAAGTTCTGTAAATTTATCCATCCTTGTTGCTGTAGTCGGGCCAGCAGGTCCAACCACTTCTTCTTTCACCGGATCAACCGGGCCAACGTAATAGATAAAGCGGTTATTAAAATCAACACCGTCTGGCAATGATTCACCGCTATCAAGTATTTGCTGGATACGTTTATGTGCTGCATCACGTCCAGTTAACATTTTTCCGGAAAGTAATAGTGTTTCACCTGGGATCCATTCTTTAATGTTTTCTGCAGTAACGGTATCAAGGTTCACATGTCTCGCAGATGGTCCAACATCCCAGGTAACTTTTGGCCAGTCATCAAGACTGGGTTGTATTTGTAATGAAGGCCCGGTTCCATCCAATAGAAAATGAGTATGTCGGGTTGCTGCACAGTTCGGGATCATGGCAACCGGCTTATTTGCTGCATGGGTTGGATAATCCTTTATCTTCACATCCAATATTGTTGTTAAACCGCCAAGTCCTTGTGCTCCAATACCCAATTCATTAACACGTTCATAGATATCAAGGCGTAATTTTTCAGTTGTTGTTTCAGGACCACGTGCTTTTAATTCCTGAATATCAATCGGGTCCATTAATGCATCCTTTGCAAGTAACATCGCTTTTTCGGCAGTACCACCGATACCAATACCCAACATTCCCGGAGGACACCAACCTGCACCCATCGTCGGCACTGTTTTTACAACCCAATCGACAATATCATCGGAAGGGTTCAACATGACGAACTTGGATTTAGCTTCTGAACCACCTCCTTTAGCAGCGATCTGAACATCAACGGTCGATCCTTTAACGATTTCCATATGAATGACTGCGGGTGTATTGTCGCCCGTATTCTTTCTTGCCCCAGCCGGATCATCCAGTATGGATGCTCGTAATTTGTTATCAGGATGTTTGTAAGCTTTTCTAACGCCTTCATTGATCATTTCTTCAAGTGACAGGTTTGCATCCCATTGCACATCCATACCTACTTTAATAAAAACGTTAACAATTCCCGTGTCCTGACAAATTGGACGATGCCCTTCGGCACACATTCTGGAATTAATTAATATTTGTGCCATTGCATCTTTGGCGGCCTTGGATTCTTCTTTTTCATAGGCGGCGTTGATAGCCTGGATAAAATCGATCGGGTGGTAATACGAAATATATTGCAAGGCATCAGCAACGCTGTCGATTAAATCATCTTGTTTTATTTTAGTCATATCTGGTTTTCAAATAGCAAATTGGAATATATTATTTATTTAGGTAATTATACCGTTAAATAATCATTTCTTGATGTAATTCAATGATATTAGTTTTTGATTATGTAATATATTATTGTAGTACGATGCCCGTTTTGAATAGAATGTTAATTCTGTGATTTCTGTTGAGGGGAGGGGGAATTCATGAAAACAGTATTATATGTTGATGATAGTGAAGAGATGATTGAGATCGTGAAGATAGTATTAGCGAATTCAGGATATCGTATAATTTCCCAAACAGATGGACAGGCAACGATAGATTTTTGTGCTAATGAGAATCCGGATCTGGTCTTGATGGATTTAAATATGCCGGGCATGAATGGTTTCGAAACCACACGCCAATTAAGGAAACAGGGGTTTACGAACCCAATAGTTGTATTAACTGCATCAGAAATAGATGAAGACAGGGAAAAAGCGACAGCAGCAGGTTGTAACGATTACATTATAAAAGATATGGAAATGCGGGGACTTGAAAAGATTATTGATGGGTTTATAGCCGACTCGGGTGGTATTTAAACAGTGTTTGACTAAAGTCTCGCGCTTGTAAGCTGATTAAAATCAATGATGTGCAAAAAAGGCGACATACTGTCGCCTTTTATATATAGATAAAAACAGTATCTAATTTACTACAGTGACCGGAATCTCTTCAAGTTTAGACTTCGCTTCTGAAGCACTCTTCTGGAAGGATTCGATTTCGTCAAAGTTCAGGTAGCGATAAACATCTGCTGCCATAGGATTAAGATCAGCCGCAAATTGCATGTATTCATCCCTTGTTGGAATATGACCCAGGATGGATGAGACAGCTGCAATCTCTGCCGAAGCCAGATAGACATTTGCGCCATCACCCAGTCGGTTCGGAAAATTACGCGTTGAAGTTGAAACAACCGTTGATTTGGCTGCGACGCGTGCCTGGTTACCCATACAGAGTGAACAACCCGGCATCTCTGTTCTGGCACCGACTTTACCAAAGATACTGTAATAACCTTCCTCGGTAAGTTGATGTTGGTCCATCTTTGTTGGCGGTGATATCCACAAACGTGTTGGTATCGTTTCTGACGATTTTTGTAGCATCTTACCTGCTGCGCGGAAATGACCGATATTGGTCATACACGAACCGATAAATACTTCATCGATTTTGGTACCGGCAACGTCTGATAGAGTTTTAACATCGTCAGGGTCATTCGGACAGGCCAATATGGGTTCCTTGATTTCACTCAGATCGATTTCAAAAACCTTGGCATATTCTGCATCTGCATCCGGTTCCACCAGCGTTGGATTTGCTATCCAGTCTTCCATCGTCGTAGCCCGGCGTTCCAGTGTACGTGCATCGCCATAACCTTCACTGATCATCCAACGCAACAAGGTAATGTTTGATTGCAAATATTCAATAATCGGTTCTTTACCGAGTCGAATGGTACAACCGCCGGCTGAGCGCTCTGCACTGGCATCCGAGAGTTCAAACGCCTGTTCGCATTTAAGATTAGGCAGGCCTTCTATTTCAAGGATGCGGCCTGAGAAGATATTTTTCTTTCCTTCTTTGGCAACGGTGAGATCGCCGGTTTGAATCGCGGCATAAGGAATCGCGTTTACCAAATCACGTAAGGTGATACCGGGTTGCATTTCACCTTTAAAGCGTACCAGGACAGATTCTGGCATATCCAGTGGCATAACACCGGTTGCTGCCGCAAATGCAACCAATCCTGAACCCGCAGGGAATGAAATACCAATCGGGAAACGGGTATGTGAATCGCCACCAGTCCCAACGGTATCCGGTAATAACATACGATTTAACCAGGAATGGATAATGCCATCACCAGGTCGCAGGGCAACACCACCACGAGTCTGGATAAAATCGGGCAAGGTGTGATGCGTATTCACATCAATCGGTTTTGGATAGGCTGCGGTATGACAAAATGATTGCAAAACCAGATCGGCAGAGAAACCGAGACAAGCCAGGTCTTTCAATTCATCACGCGTCATAGGACCAGTAGTATCTTGTGAACCCACGGTCGTCATCTTCGGTTCACAATAGGTACCTGGACGAATGCCTTCAATACCACAGGCTTTGCCCACCATTTTTTGTGCAAGGGTATAGCCTTTACCCGTGTCAGTTACAGGTACAGGTTTACGGAATAGGTTACTGGGTTCCAAACTGAGTGCTTCACGAGCACGATCGGTTAAGCCACGGCCGATGATTAACGGTATGCGTCCACCAGCCTGGACTTCATCAAGGACGATATCGGTTTTTAATGAAAAATCACAAAGTACTTCTTCAGTCTCTGCGTTTTTAATTTTTCCTTCATAAGGATAAATGTCAATGACATCACCCATATTCATTTTGCTGACATTGCATTCAATCGGCAGGGCACCGGCATCTTCCATGGTATTGAAAAATATAGGGGCAATCTTGCCACCGAGACAAAAACCACCATCACGTTTATTTGGAATGAAGGGAATGTCATTACCCATATGCCAGAGAACAGAGTTGGTCGCAGACTTTCGCGATGAACCCGTACCGACAACATCACCGACATAGGCCAGTGGATGACCTTTTTCTTCCAGCTCATTGATTAGGTTAATCGGACCGACTTCACCGGGCTTGTCAGGCGTAATGCCATTACGTTCCATCTTCAGCATGGCTTGTGCATGCAGTGGAATATCCGGACGTGACCAGGCATCGGGGGCTGGAGATAGATCATCGGTATTGGTTTCGCCGGAAACCTTGAATACGGTGACGGTTATCTTTTCAGGTAATGTGGGTTTAGAGGTAAACCATTCAGCATCTGCCCATGATTGAATAATTGTTTTCGCGTGTTCATTGCCGGTATTGGCTTTTTCTTGAATATCATGGAAGGCATCGAACATTAATAAGGTATGTGATAGTGCTTTAACTGCTGTTGGTGCCAGGGCTTCATTATCAATACACTCAATTAATGGTGCAATATTGTAACCGCCGAGCATGGTGCCCAGGAGTTCCACTGCTTTAACCTTATCAATTAAAGGAGATTCTGTTTCACCTTGGGTAATAGCCGCCAGGAACCCTGCCTTGACGTAAGCGGCCTGATCCACACCGGCTGGAATACGATTGGTAATCAGGTCAAGGATAAACTCTTCCTCACCTGCCGGAGGGCTTTTTAATAATTCAACCAGAGCCGCAATTTGTTCTGGAGTCAGTGGTTGTGGTACGACACCCAGATCGGCCCGTTCCTGTATGTGTTGACGATAAGCTTCAAGCAAAACAATTCTCCTGTAGTTATTCTCGGATGGGCGCTTCTCGGGCACCCTTGTCGAAGGGCCGGCTATTATAAATCAAGAACTAGACAAAGTTTAAGCCAATTTCTGGCCTATTTTGGTGCAGTTTTAATGTGCAGAATCGATAATCCCGCCACCCAGGCAGACTTCTTCCTCATAAAAAACAATGAATTGGCCGGGGGTGATTGCTCTTTGGGAGGATTCAAAACTGACGGTACAACTGTCATTTTCAATTTTCTCAATGACACAGCTTTGATCTGACTGTCGATAACGGTTTTTTGCCTGGCATCGAAATGGGGTTTCAGGCATTGCTCCTGAAATCCAGTTGATGCTCGATGCTGTCAAACCGTGACTGTGGAGCAGGGGATGGTCATGGTCCTGGGCAACGATTAATTCGTTTTCTACGATGTTTTTTTGTACAACATACCAGGGTGCATCAGTTGCACCTTTAACACCACCGATACCTAGTCCCTGTCTTTGTCCAAGGGTGTAATAAAAAACACCTTCATGTTCACCAATAGTTTGGCCGTTTGTTGTTTTAAACAGACCGGGATCGGGCGGGATAAAACGGCTGAGAAACTGACGAAAGGGTTGTTCGCCAATAAAACAAATCCCGGTACTGTCTTTTTTATCATGGGTTATTAGTCCGGCTTGTTCGGCACGTATTCTAACCTCGGTTTTATCCAGTTCACCAATCGGAAATAAGGCCTTTTGTAGTTGGGTCTGGTTCAATCGACAAAGGAAATAACTCTGGTCCTTGTTTTTATCCAGTCCTTTTAATAATTGAAAAGAATTGCCTTGTGAATGTATGCGGGCGTAATGACCTGTGGCAATCTGGTTTGCTCCAAGGTTTTCCGCGTGTTCCAGGAAGGCCTTGAATTTAATCTCTTGATTACACAAGACATCCGGATTTGGAGTACGTCCATTTTTATATTCACTTAAGAAATTCTTAAACACCTTGTCCCAATAATCTGAAGAGAGATCAACCGTGTTTAACGGGATATCGAGTTTATCGCAAACCAGCATGGCATCCTCTATATCTGCCTCCCACATGCACGCACCGTCTTCCGATTGGTCATTCCAGTTTTTCATGAACAGGGCTTCAACCCGATAGCCTTGTTCTTTCAGTAACATTGCAGTTACCGATGAATCAACACCGCCAGAGATGCCAACGATAATTTTATTATTTGAATGATTATTCACTGTTGAGATAATGATGTAGCAATTCGAGAGGAAAACGATTCCCGTTTAAATGATCATCAATGCAACGTGAAACCATGGGACTTCGCATGCGGTCTCGTTCTTTCTCAATTTCTTCCAGACTTAGCCATGCTGCACGCAGAATACCCTCATCCAGTGCCTGTCCCTTATGTTCTTTGCTGCAATGTCCATAGAAACAAAATCGCAAATAGGTAATATCTTCCTGGTGTGGGTTCGGATAAAGGTAAATACCCACCAGGGATTCTGGTTCAAATTCCCAGGCAGTCTCTTCTAAAACTTCACGTTTAACTGCTTCAATCAATGTTTCACCTTGCTCAAGATGCCCGGCTGGCTGATTGAATACGATATTTCCGTTTATTTTTTCTTCTACAAGAAGGAAGCGACTTTCTTGTTCAGCAATAGCTGCTACAGTTGCATTTGGTTTCCACTGCATTGCAAATTCCTTGATTGTTGAATTGGTGTAAGGATAATAGACTATTAATAATAATCAGATAGTTGCTGAAAAAAATAGTATGTTAGATCGCAATAAATTTATTCATATCGCTGGCCTGGCAATTACCTTGGCTGGTTTATGGCTGTTGTTGTCAGGCCATTATACGCCTTTACTGTTATTTCTCGGATTATTATCAGTAATATTAGTAATCATTATCAGCTTGCGAATGAATTTAATTGCTTATGATCAGCCAGAGGTTTTACTTCAAATGGCCAGTTCCATTCCCTATGGTTTCTGGTTGATCGTTGAGATACTTAAATCAAATATAGATGTTTGTAAACGCATATTGAATCCAAAACTACCAATCAGCCCCAGGCTGGTTACTGTGAAATCTTCACAGCATGGCGATCTCGCTAAAGTTTTCTATGCGAACTCAATTACTTTAACGCCTGGAACAATATCAATTGACATTGAAGGTAATGATATTGAAGTACATGCATTATCCAAAATCGGTGTTGAAGAACTAGCGACGGGTGAGATGAATAAGCGAATCAGCAAGGTGGAAATAAAACCTGGAAACCTCAGTTGAACAGCCCTAAATTAGAATGATGCATAGTAAATCGAAAACTTACAGTATATTTGCTCTTCAACTGAGGTTTCCGGGTTAATAATAATGTTTGAAGTTGCAACCTATATGATTTTATTTTCTATGCTATTGGCATTGGTGTCCGCAATAATTGGTAAATCTGTTTATGACAAGATTCTTGCTGTAAATATTTTTGGAACCGTAACAGTTTTGTTTATTGCTTTATTTGGTTTTTTAACTGAACGTCCTGATTTTCTAGATATTGCATTGGTTTATGCATTGATTAACTTTATTGCAACCATAGCCATATTAAAATTTTTTGAATACGGAGATATGGGCAGGAGTTCCCATATCAATGAAGAAGCTGATATATGAGTAATCTTGTTAATATAATAAGTGGCACGTTTATTATAACGGGATCGTGTGCAATCATTATTGGGTTGCTGGGCGTATATCGCATGCCAGATTTTTTTACACGGCTGCATGCTGCAAGCATTATTGACACTATGGGAACGATGTTAATATTGGTTGGGCTTATGTTTTATTCTGGTCTGACACTGGTCTGCCTGAAATTGTTATTGATCATGATCCTGATCTTAATAACTACTCCTACTGCAGCACATGCATTGGCTAAATCGGCATTACATGGAAACCTGAAACCTGTTTTGGATAAGGAATGACGGTCACAAATATAAATATTATTTTATTGTGTTTGCTGGTAATTGCTGCAATAGCAATTAATCAGCAGAGAAATCTGTTTGCTACTACCATGTTAACCGGGATATACAGTTTATTATGTGCCTCTCTTTTTGTTTGTCTTGATGCAGTAGATGTCGCCTTTACTGAAGCTGCTGTTGGTGCCGGTATTGCAACAATTTTATTTTTGGGTACATTGGCATTAACCAGTTTTGAAGAAAAGACTGAAATTAATATTTCTATACCAGGACTTTTAATAGTTTTAATTACAGGTGGATTACTGATTTATGGTGTTCAGGATATTCCTGCATTTGGTAATCAATACAACCCGGTGGAAACTTATTTGGCAAGTAAATATATAGATGAATCTGCTATCGAGATTGGTGTTCCTAACCTGGTAACTTCTGTATTAGCAAGTTATCGAGGTTATGACACACTGGGCGAGACAACGGTTATATTTACAGCTGGCATCGGTGTATTGATGCTCCTGGGACGTGGTAGAGGTAATGGTAAAGGATTATTGGATGAGGGTAAGAGTTAATGGAACATCATTTAGTATTACAAGTTGTTGCACGATTACTGATATCTTTAATTATGCTGTTTGCACTTTATGTACAGTTTCATGGTGATTACGGGCCGGGCGGGGGATTTCAGGCAGGTGTTATCTTTGCTGTAGGTTTTATCTTATATGGACTAATTTATGGTGTTGATCGACTACGTGAAGTTATTCCCCCCGGCGTGGTTCGTAGTCTTGCTGCTCTTGGTGTATTGCTTTATGCCGGTGTAGGCATTGCCAGTATTTTAAGTGGTGGCGATTTTCTTGATTATAACGTACTTGCTGTGAACCCGGTTTCAGGGCAACATCTTGGAATATTATTGATTGAGTTAGGTGTTGGTATAACGGTGTCATCGACAATGATTATATTGTTTAATGCGTTTGCCAGACCATAAAGAGTAAATCATTAGCCGCTCTGGCTGTCTTTTTTGATTTTCTCAATATCTGGATTATCCCAGCTTCCCTTAATGCTGTATTGATAACGTAATATTTCATCTAGCTTTTTCGGAATAGATTCAAACAGTTCTCCGGCAAGAAATAATACCGCGCCGACGCCGACGCCAACTGGTCCAAATAATGCGCTGGCGACAGGCAAGCTATTAGAGACTTTTGGTGTAATGGTAGCAACCTGATCATAGTCTTCTGTAACTAATCCAGTACGACCACTGACTATGATATCTGCGGCTGGTCCCGTCATTTCAAGATCGTTAGTATAGGCGTGACCTTGTTGCAGGCTGAAATTTCCTTCAATGCTATCAAATGTAAATCCTTCATCGAAAAGATCAGTAAAGTCAAGTGCGAGTCGTCTTGGTAATGTTTGAAGACTTAGTAATCCGAATAATCTGCCTGCTTTGGGGTTTATATCAAGAAATTGACCCTTCCCAATATTCATATCTAGTTCACCATTAATCTTATCCATGGAAAAATTCATAGGTGTGTCCATCCAGTTTGCTTTCATCTCTATGGTGGTTTGACCATCTTTTATATTTGCAGTGTTATAATTAAATGAGCTGAGCATGGTTTCAATTGAGTCAGCATTCAGCTTTGCATGAAAATCAGAACGATCTACATTGTCAATACACGTCCAGATACCTTTTGCTTTAATACTGAAACCTGGTTTCATGATGCTAAGATTGTCTATATTAATGCCATTATCAAGGTTGCTGGTTAGTAAATTAACATGGCCAAGTTCGTTATCATTATAAATAAATTGATCGATATTGACTTCAAGTTCGGGGACCTTGTCAATTGCTGACTGATTTTTGTCCTTATCATCTTCAGAACCTTTAAGCGAAAGTTTTTCCAGGTCGATATGTAAGCGGCTGTTTTTATTATTTGCTGTTTTTAAGAATTGTGTCTTGCCTTTGATTTCCGCACTATCAAATAAAATATTCCAACCTTCAGGCGGGGTACTTAAGCTTATATTTACATCATTAAAATCATTATCAATCATTCTTAATTTACGGACATAGAGATTTCCGCTTATTATTTGCGACTGACTTGATTCATTCTCCCGGGATAGGGAGATCTTTCCAGGATTGATAAGATCAATCCAGTCTGAAAAGTTAAGTTGTTCGAGTTCTCCCTGAATGGATATATTACTGAATACAGGGGTATCAGGATGTTGCTGGCCTACACCGATAAGTATTTGTTTAACCATCAAGTCCTGGGTATTATCAACGATAATGTCGGTAATAATATTACTATCGTAATTAATATTGATTTTATCAATCAATAAGTTTGTCAGTTTGGTCTTTATGATTAACGGGCGTGATTCCTGTATATTTTTACCAAAAGGATAAGGCAGGTTTATGGCGATGCCATTTAAATCAGAGTTTAATTCAACTTCTCTATTGATTATCTCACCATCAGTTTTTGATTTTTTTATGGAAAGTGTCCATTTGCTTTCACCTGTAAAATACTTGCTGATGCTGTCATTCATGCTATAAAGCGATGGGAAGAAACTGGTAAGTTGATTAACAATAAATATTTTATCAGCGAGACCTGATATTACAAATTGTTCAAAATCTGATTCATATCGATCAATTATGGGTATAGTCAGTTTGACAGGTTTGCCGTTATATAGTGCATCAATATCACTTGCCCATACTTCTTGTCTTGTAAAATTGACATCACCATTTACGTCTTCAAGCCCTAGTCCGGGTAAATTGGATTCAATCGTCGTATCGGTAAAGGAAATTAATCCTTCAACGGATGTTTTATTACCCAGGCCGAGAGGAATATCCAGTTTTAGTTCAAGATCAATACTACCGGCAATATTATTTGTCAGTTCACTAAGAGACTGGTTCTTGTTTAATGGACTTTGAACGATAAAATGTCTTGCATCACTGGTGTGGCCATTTATTGACCCGTCTACAATTACATGATAATCGCCTTTACTCAGATTTTTTATATCTGCTGAAACATTATTTATTTTTGCATCAAAGATATATCCTGAATTTGATGAGATAGTCAGATTATCATTATCTATAATGACCTCTGCTGTAAGGTCATCAATTGGTGGCCAGCCGTTAAGATAATCAAGTGTTGCATTGTCAATGTTAAAGATTGCTTTGAAATTTCCTTCAGAATTATTAAACGGAAAGTTTGTTAGATGTCCACGATAAATTAAATCTCCAGATAATATTTGCCCTCCAACCAGGGCCCTTGTGAGCCAGTTTTTTAATTTTGGTTTTGTTTGTTTGGGTAAATAAGTCGGAATATTTTCGATACTTGTTTCATCAAGATGGACAACCACATCAATAAAAGGTGAATGTTCATCAAATCTGATTATTCCCGATGAATTAATAGAGATATCATTGGACACAATATCCAGTTTATTGATTAATAATTCAATAGTATCATTGTTAACCAATTCGAGATTGGCATTAATTTCAGATAAAGAATGTGGTTGATCATAGAGAGAACCAAAGCTGACCACTGGAAATTTGCTGTCTAACTGGATCTTTATGAGATTATTACTGGCAGTTAATCTACCTTCCAGTCCAGTGATGTAATGACTTTTGTCATGAGAAACTATATCAAGTTTTTCAAAAGTTGAACCAAACCGAATAATTTCTGCTGTTTTAGAATCAGGATCAAAGCTTACATTTGAATCAATAAGTTCACCTTTAACAGATTGCCAATGTAGTTTTTGTAGAATGTTATCAGGTATGATATCGGCAGCAATAATAAAAGGTAGTACTTCTTCAAGCTTTACATAAGATAAATATCCACTGTAACGATAATTGTCTCCTGAATCATCTCCTTCAATTTTTAATTGATAATATGATGAGGGCCATAAACTATGGAGTGTCTGTAAATCTTCAACTTTAACATTTAATAACCAATCGCTGTTTTGTTTACGCTCACCATATAAATTTATAGCGACATTATTAACTGGCAGATTATATTCTTCAGTGTTGAGAGAGAAATTTGAATAATCTACTTCCCCGTTAAAATCAGTTAACTTTGCTTTTTCCCAGCTAGTCCATAATTCAATGTTTGCATTACCGCCAACACACTTAACAGGTAAATCATCTAATAAGTCTGTCGGATTAATATTTTCTGCTTCTACATAAATCGAACCACTCCAATCGGGTGTTAAAATATTCCCTGTCACATCCATTTTCATGCTTAAAAATTGTCCATATTGTTCCGGTAGTGTGATATGAGCCCCAAGTTGAATGCGTTGCTTATGTGTTTTTAATTCAAGTCGCACATTAGAGAATTGTTTTGATTCTTTGGTGGATTTTTCATCATGCCAGATCACAGATGCATTTTCGAGAATGATATGTTTTTGTTTTAACAACCATTCCGATAATGCTGTGCCATTGTTTGTATCAGCATTCAGACCTTTATCACTATCACTACTGATAGAAATTGATCCATTAATGTGTCGGGAAACCTCCAGATCAAGGCCAGAAACAGACAGATAATTTGGTACTATTTCACGTTCGGTAAGACTTGCAATCAGATCAATGCCTATGTGAGCAGATTCGAATTTTGTAATGATGCTACTACTGTCTTGAGTGTAGAGATCAATATTTTCCAGGTATAAATTAGGTGTCCAGCCTTGCCACTCAGCACTTATTTCATAAATAACAACCGGGTAGTCCATGTATTCACTGACCCAGGATTGAATTTCATCCTTATATCCACCAATTTCTGGTAATGCCAGACGTATCACTGTTACTAGTACTGCAGCATTTAAAATTATAAATGCGAACGCGTACCATATGAAATGGTATAGACCTGTAAAAATTCTTTTTAACATTGGAAAAAATTAACCTAGAAACCGCAGTTGGGCGCGTTTGAGTGTGCGTCTTTTAGGTTTAGTTGCGCCGACTAGAAAGCTGCGCATAGTTATGTACAGGACGTACAGTATGCTGGTTTTGCAGGAGCAAAAGCCAGCGATTCTACGTAAGGCTTTCGCCGTCAAGCAAATGAACCTAAAAGGCGTGTAATCAAATGCGTAGGCGGATTCACTCCCCTCAAGAGAGTACTGAAAAAAACCCAGCGAGTTAAGCACAAAAATATGATGAATTACTGGTCTATAGTACATGATTTTGATTTAGGGCCTGTCAATTGCGGTTTCCAGGTTTAAAGCAGAACGATATCGTATTGTTCTTGTGTATACAGTGTTTCTACTTGAAATGTAATTGGTCTGCCTATAAAGGCTTCTAGTTCTGCAACACTGGTTGATTCATCATCTAGTAACATATCAACAACGCATTGCGAGGCAACGACCAAAAGTTTATTTGCATCAAATTGTCTGACTTCACGTAATATTTCCCGGAAAATTTCATAACATACTGTTTCAGCTGTTTTGATTGATGCCCTACCATCACAAGTAGGACAAGTTTCACAAAGTATATGTTCCAGACTTTCTCTGGTACGTTTTCGGGTTAACTGTACGAGCCCAAGAGAGGTAAGCTCACTTATTATAGTCTTGGAATGGTCTCGTTCTACATGTTTTTCAAGCGAACGTAATACTTGTCGACCATGTTCAGGATCCTGCATATCAATAAAATCAATAATTATAATGCCACCAAGGTTTCGTAGACGAAGTTGACGGGCAATTGTGTGAGCTGCTTCAAGGTTTGTTTTATATATGGTTTCTTCCTGATTACGATGGCCAACAAAGGCGCCTGTATTTACATCAATAGTGGTCATCGCTTCAGTTTGGTCAATAATTAAATGACCACCAGATTTTAATTGCACTTTTCTGTTTAATGAACGTTGTATTTCATCTTCTACAGAATAAAGATCAAGAATTGGATGAGTACCGGTGTAGTATTCAATTCTACCCAGAAATTCCGGTATAAAGTGTTTAGAAAATTCCATCACTCGACAATAAGTTTCTTTTGAATCAATACGTACTTTCTCAATTTCAGAATGTACTAAATCACGCATGGTACGCATTACCAAAGGTAGATCTTCATAAACATTCCCTGGAGGGAATGTATTTTTTGTACGAACAAGAATTGATTCCCAGATTTTTCTGAGAAATTCTATATCTTTAAAAATATCTTCGTCAGGAATATGTTCTGCTGCTGTCCTGACTATAAAGCCACCTTTTTCCAGTATTTCGGTTTCACGCAAAGCACCATGCAAAACTACATTGTCTTCATTTCCAACAGCCAGTTGTTCTATACCAGACAGGTAACCTAAAATAATCTTTCGGAGTCTCTCACGTTCTTCCTCATCTTCAATTCGTTGTGAGATGCCTATTGAAGGATAATCTGGCATGAAAACTATATAACGTGATGGAATCGAAAGACGTGTTGTTAGCCTTGCACCCTTACTACCAATCGGGTCTTTAATAACCTGAACAAGTATTTCTTCACCTTCATTGATGATCGACTCTATCGGTTGTACCTGCTCCGTTTCGATCAGTACAGAATCTTGTTCAATATTGTTATCAACGATATCCGATGTATGTAGAAAGCCAGTTCGTTCGAGTCCTATATCAATGAAAGCGGCTTGCATTCCTGGCAAAACACGAGAAACTCGCCCCTTGAAGATATTGCCAACAAGCCCACGTTTTTGTAAACGTTCAATATGAACTTCCTGTAAGACACCATTTTCAACAACGGCAACACGTGTTTCTTGCGGGGTAACATTAATCAGGATTTCTTCACTCATGGAAATTCAGCGTTGTTATATAGCGCGATTTGTTATTAAGCCAGGTTCTGGTATCCATATTGTATCATTATCTTATTTATCATGTGCCTATGAAATCACCAAGAAACAAGAGATTAAGTTTGCTGCTTATAGCATTAATTCAGCATAAAATAGGGGGATGAAGTTTGATGGCCTGAGGCAATATCTACCAACTAATGCTGTTCTTTTGAGTGAAGAGTCACGGCGTGTCTATGAGTGTGATGCTCTTTCGGCACATCGGGTTATGCCAGGATGCGTGGTTTTGCCGGATTCTGTCGAGCAAGTCAAATCAGTATTACACTATTGTTTCTCAAATAATATTCCGGTTGTGGCTCGTGGCGCTGGGACCGGCTTATCAGGTGGCGCAATGCCCCATGAACAAGGTGTATTATTAAGCTTGGCTAAATTTGATCAAATAGTCGAAATTGATCCAAGGCAGAGAATAGCTCGTGTTCAGCCCGGCGTTAGAAATCTGTCAATCTCAGATGCTGCAAAACCATTCAATCTTTATTATGCTCCTGATCCTTCCTCGCAAATCGCTTGTACTATCGGTGGTAATGTTGCTGAGAATTCCGGCGGTGTTCATTGCCTGAAATACGGACTGACTGTTCATAATATTTTGCAACTGAAGGTAATTACGATTGAAGGCGACACAATCACCATAGGTAGCCATGCTTTGGATTCACCGGGCTATGATTTGCTTGCCTTACTTACCGGGTCTGAAGGAATGTTGGGTGTAATTGTGGAAGTAACGGTGAAGCTTATTCCTGAACCTCCCTTTAGTAGAGTCTTGCTGGCGGCATTTGATGAAATTGAAAAAGCGGGAAATGGTGTTGCCGGTATTATTGCCAATGGCATTATTCCGGCAGGATTGGAAATGATGGATAAGGCCGGAATTCGAGCAGTTGAGGATTTTGTACATGCCGGTTATCCCACCGACGCAGAGGCGATTTTACTATGTGAGCTTGATGGTACCGAAGAAGAAGTTATAACAGGCTTACGAAATGTTGAAACCTTATTGAATCAATTTGGTGCTATTGAAGTTCGTGTTGCAAGTGATGAAGATGAGTCACAACGGTTTTGGGCGGGAAGAAAGGCAGCATTCCCGGCTGTAGGTCGAATCGCACCGGATTATTATTGTATGGATGGTACTATCCCACGAAAATATATTGCTGAAGTGTTATCTGGTATTAAAGCATTATCAGAAAAATACCAACTCGCAGTTGTTAATGTATTCCATGCAGGTGATGGTAATTTACATCCATTAATTTTATACGATGTATCAATCCCTGGTGAATTGAAACGCGCTGAAGATTTTGGCAGTAAAATTCTTGAATTATGTATTTCCAAGGGAGGCACGATCACAGGTGAACACGGCGTGGGTATAGAAAAAATACGGGAGATGTGTATCCAGTTTAGTAAAGATGAACTGGAACAATTTCATGCAGTCAAGGCTGCATTTGATGCTAAAGGTTTGTTAAATCCCGGTAAGGCTGTGCCGACATTAAATCGATGTGCTGAATTTGGTGCTATGCATGTCCATGCAGGTAAAGACAAGTTTCCTGATTTAGAACGATTCTGACCAGGCAAACTATTGTTTGCAAATATGTCAGCCTTATCAACTAACACAATCACGCCATAAGATCATGGAACAGAAACTAAAAAAGATAAAAGAGCGGATTTTAGATGCTATAGAACATGGGGAACCACTTAAAATTGTGGGTGGCAATAGTAAGGTATTTTTAGGAAGGTGTACTGCTGGAACACCAGTCGAGATGACTGATTATACCGGCATCATAAGCTATGAGCCGACAGAACTTTTTATTACAGCCAGGGCGGGAACATTGCTTAGTGATATTAAAAAAGAACTGGCTGAACACAGACAAATGTTGCCGTTTGAACCTGCCGAAGTAACCGGGAAAACAACGATTGGTGGTGTTGTAGCTACCGGTTTGAGTGGTCCACGTCGTCCTTATACAGGTTCGGTTCGGGATTATGTTCTTGGTATCCGTTGTTTAAATGGTCTTGGTAAAGAGATGTCATTTGGTGGCCAGGTTATAAAAAACGTCGCGGGCTATGATCTGTCGCGATTGATGACAGGTGCGTTCGGTACACTTGGTATCATCATTGAAACTTCATTAAAGGTATTACCAATACCTGAGCTTGAGTTGACAGGCTTCAAGGCAATGTCCATTCAGAAAGCATTAGAGGTGATGCATGAATTATCCGCTAAGCCGATCCCACTATCGGCAACTTGTTATGATGGTGATCTGTTATTTATCAGGCTGTCCGGAAATGAAAAAGTTGTTAAAGAAACCTTAAGAAAATTCGATCTCGAAGAATATAAAAAGGGCAATCAATTTTGGAACGAGCTACGTGATTATAAATCACTAATTTTTAATACTGGTAAACCAATATGGCGTTTATCTGTTCCTTCTACATCAGATTTAAAGCTGGAAGATGATAAATATTTAATTGACTGGGGTGGTGCTCAATATTGGCTTGCGTCTGAGCGTCCGGCAAATAAACTTTTTACAATGGCAAGAGAACTTGGCGGAAGTGCTTTATTATTTCGTGGTGGTGACCGTAATGGGAATGTCTTTCAACCCTTATCAAATGAACTATTAAAATTACATCAAGGTTTAAAACAGGCATTTGATCCACATCGAATATTAAATCCGGGAAAAATGTACACATCGCTTTAGTTGAATATGCAGACATTTATCGAACAATCGATCAGTAATACTTCACAGGGACGAGAAGCTGAGCGTATTTTACGTTCTTGTGTACATTGTGGGTTATGCACAGCAACTTGTCCGACCTATCAGTTTATGGGTGATGAACTTGACGGTCCAAGAGGACGTATTTACCTGATTAAATCAATGCTGGAAGGTAAGCCAGCTTCAAACCGTACAATGAAACACCTTGATCGTTGTTTGACTTGCCTCGCTTGTGAAACAAACTGCCCCTCTGGAGTTGAATATGGGAAGTTACTCGATATTGGTCGTTATCACATCGAGCAAAAAGTTTCGCGTCCCTGGTATGAGAGTCTGTATCGTTTTTTAATTTTACAATCGTTGCCTTATAAAAACAGATTTAAGGTTTTATTGAAACTGGCACACAAATCTCGATTTATACTACCTACAAAATTACGGTCAATAATTCCATCTCAAACAGAACAAGCCAGAATTGTTAACTATAAGGTTCATTCACGAAAGGTGATTTTATTTTCTGGCTGTGTTCAACCGACCTTGGCACCGGGAATAAACCAGTCTGTAATTAAAGTACTGGATCATCTTGGTGTATCTGTAATTGAAATTGAAAATGAACAATGTTGTGGTGCGTTAAGTCATCATCTCAATGCTACAGATCAAGCATTATCATTTATGCGTAGAAATATTGATTTGTTTTGGTTGTCAATTGAGCAAGGTGCAGAAGCGATTATTGTTTCTGCCAGTGGTTGTGGCGTGCATATCAAGGAATACGGTTATTTATTACGTAATGACAAAGAGTATGCAACAAAAGCAGCAAAAGTATCTTTATTGACAAAAGATATTTCTGAATTCATGCAACATCTTGAATTAGACAAAATAAAAATAAATGTCTTGAAAGACACGGTATTTCAGAGTCCATGCACATTACAACATGGACAGAAACTAAATGGTCTTACTGAAAGTATATTATTGCGATTAGGATTTAAAATGACGGATGTTCCTGATTCACATATATGTTGTGGATCAGGGGGTGCTTATTCCTTGTTGGAAAAAGAGTTATCAAGCAAGTTACAGAAAGATAAAATCGAAAAATTAATGCAGGGTGAGCCTGAGATAATTCTTACTGCAAACATTGGTTGTCGCCAACACTTGCAGCAGTTAAGTCCAGTGCCGATAAAACACTGGATCGAAGAAGTTGCAGCGTTAATTAACTAATTCGCGTTTAGATTAACTTAGACTGTCCCTCCCTTGAGTGTGATAAATGTATTTATAGATGTGTCCTATTTCAGTTTATTGTGTGCCAACTCCCGTCCGCCTGGCGGCAGGCTGTTCCATGTACAATTTCTGCACGGCCATCAATAACTGCTTCAGTGGTGTAATCACGGCAAGGTCCTGATGCCTCTTCATATGTTTTCGTTGGTGTAACCTTGTAATCTATACCGGTATCAGGGTTATTCCAGGCAACAGATGTACCTGTTGGACTGGTTTCAAGAGTGCTGTTTGCACGACGTCGATCCAGCTCATCCATATTCTGGCCAACACTGCCTCCAAGATATCCACCCAATAATGCACCAATAGCAACAGCAGCAAGTTGACCGGTACCATCTCCGATTTGGCTTCCGACATAAGCCCCTGTTCCTGCACCGACGAGTGTTCCAATATCTTCCTTTGTAGGGTTACATGCTGTGAGGACTACCAGACTGGTAATGACACCAAAATGAGCTAGTTTTTTCATGCTTTACTCCCGCTAAATGCATCATTTGTGACTTATTTTCAGATTTAGAGCACAAACTGTACTTACGAGTTCAGAACAAACCTCAGGAATGTTAAGCAATCAGCATTATTTAGGAATTTTTCCCATGGAATAGGTCAATCCGACTAATATCTTCGTAATATTGAAAGGCTAAACTTATTCGATTATCAGAACTCCCGATTCCTCATCATTGCCTTCACTGAAGATATCATCATAACCTGTGACCGGAGGGTTACCATCGTAGATAAGGTATTCACGCTGTTGCAGATGGGCTTCGCGAGTAAAAGAATAAGGATCAATCGCTGCCTCATCACGAATATTCGATGCCTCAAGCAGGTTTGCGCGAGTATTTATTGCATTAAGTGCACTGACTGGAAACAACACGACACTGGTAACATAGAAAAAAGGGTTTAATAGTGTGCTCGGCACAAAATCGGTGGAGTCACGAACTGTGTTAGGACCAGATAGCGGCATATAAAGGTAAGAACCCTCATCAACCCCCCATACCGCAAGTGTTTGGCCAAAATCTTCTTCGTGATTGGGCATGCCCATGGGTGTTGACATGTCAAACAGATCAGCACTATTTG
>CAYMPA010000040.1:0-21655 GCA_964392105.1 uncultured Enterobacteriaceae bacterium | reverse complement strand
GGGCAGAGGGATTCGAACCCCCGACCCTCTGCTCCCAAAGCAGATGCGCTACCAGGCTGCGCTATGCCCCGATTACCTGTATCTCCAACCTTAAATCGGATACTTATGAAATATCCGATTTAACAGGACGAGGGATGATACGCATACCACCCTATCGCGTCAATTCCCAATACAAGATGGAGTAATATCTATAAATCAATCAGTTACGTCGCCATATTGTGCCTTCAGCCGTGTCTTCTAGACTGATATTCATCTTGAGAAGTTGATCTCGGATCTGATCGGCTCTGACAAAATCTTTCTCAGCACGTGCAGTATTCCGATCCTGGATTAGATTTTCTATTTCATCTGCATCCAGTCCAGTTTCGCTATCATTTGTTTTTGCCTGCAGAAAGGATTGCGGATCACCCTGAAGCAATCCCAGGACATTGCCAAGATGTATTAATGTTGCTGTAAGTTCAGATGTTTCGTTTGATGATTTATCAGCGCTGCGATTTATCTCCCGGGCCAATTCATGCAGTAATGAAATTGCCTTCGGTGTATTAAAATCATCATTCATATAGATATTGAATTCATCTATATATTTCTGATCAGGTGTGCCCTGACTTGAATCAACAGAATCCCTTAGTGCTGTATACAATCGACTCAGTGCAGACCTTGCTTCTTCTAGATTATCGATTGAATAATTTAATGGGCTGCGATAATGGCTTGAAAGGATAAAAAAGCGAATAACCTCTGGTTGATATTTTTTTAAAACTTCTCTGACTGTAAAGAAGTTGCCAAGCGATTTTGACATCTTCTCTTCATCAATCCTGACAAAACCATTATGTATCCACACATTGGCAAAGGCTTCACCGGTTGAACAGACTGACTGTGCAATTTCATTTTCATGGTGTGGGAACTGTAGGTCCTGACCACCACCATGGATATCGAAATGATTTCCAAGACAATGCGTCGACATGGCAGAACACTCGATATGCCATCCAGGACGGCCTTCACCCCAGGGTGATGGCCAACCGGGTTCGCCGGGTTTAGCGGCTTTCCATAGGACAAAGTCCAGAGGGTCATCTTTTTCTTCCTGGACTTCTACACGTTCTCCAGCCCGTAACTCTCCAGTATTTTTTCCGGATAAGCTGCCATAACTATCAAATGAACTGACATTAAAATAGACATCATTATTGTTGCCAATATAGGCATGTTTTTTCTCAATCAATTTGGAAATCATTTCTACGATTTGATCCATATGTTGAGTCGCTTTGGGTTCTAAATCCGGAGGTAAAACGTCCAGAGCATTCGAATCTTCATTCATTGCGGTAATAAACCGCTCTGTTAAATCAGCAATCGATTCATTATTTTCATTGGCACGACTAATAATCTTGTCATCTATATCAGTGATATTTCGCACGTAGAGCACATTGAAACCAATACTACGAAGATGACGGGCAATCATGTCGAAAACCACCAAAACCCGTGCGTGCCCAATATGGCAAAAATCATACACAGTCATACCACAAACATACATACGAACCTTGCCGGGTTCGATTGGTTTGAAGGTCTCTTTTTTCCTGCTCAGACTGTTGTAAATTTTTAACACGTAGCTATTTTATATTTAGTTATATTATAAAGGGCCGCTCTTCTGCATCCATGCAGCCGCGGCATACAGTACATCCTGTACATAATAGAGCCGCGCATCTTATCCGAAAGGCTGTTATGCGACAAAAGGTATTTGTCATTAATGTCACTGCGCGGGCATAATCAGTTAATAAATTATTATTTCATTCTGGAGATCAATCATGAAGGTGCAGATCGCAACGACACTTGGCCCAATAACCATTCAACTTAAACCCGATAAAGCACCGAAAACGGTAGAAAATTTTCTGACTTATGTTGAGAGTGGCTTTTATGACGGCACAATATTTCACCGGGTAATTGAAGATTTTATGATACAGGGGGGTGGTATGGACAAGGAGATGAATTCCAAATCAACCAACCCATCAATTCAGAATGAAGCGAATAATGGACTAAATAATCAATATGGAACGATCGCTATGGCAAGAACTGCCGATCCTCACTCAGCCTCTGCACAGTTTTTTATTAACACCAGTGATAATCCATTTCTGGATTTCCAGTCTGAAACCCAGGATGGCTGGGGTTATTGTGTATTTGGTGAAGTCGTTGAAGGAATTGAGGTAGTCAATAACATTGAAGATAAACCGACAACAACCCGAAATGGGCACCAGGACGTACCAGAAGAAATCATTGAAATTGAAAAAGCAATAGTCCTTGAAGAGGAAGAGGAATAATTTCCAGATTTACCAGATACATATGCTTGTTGTAATTAATACCACTAAAAAATGATAACCCTCTTCGTTTCTGATCTCCACCTTAGTCAGCATAGACCCGAGAAACTAGTCTTGTTAAAAAGATTGATGGCTGGGCCTGCCAAAAAGGCTAATGCATTATATATTCTTGGCGACCTGTACGATGACTTCTGGATTGGCTGTGATGATCAGCATCCTCCCAACCCGGAAGTTATTTCCATCTTGCACGATTATTCAAACGACAATCAAACACAATTATTTATTATGCGGGGTAATCGTGATTTCCATCTGAATAGAGATTTCGCAAAAGCAACAGGGAGTAAATTAATCGACGATCCTTCCGTGATAGTTCTCAATGGGGAAGAAGTATTAATCATGCATGGTGATAGTTTGTGTATTGATGATGTGAAATATCAAAATTGGCGAAGGTTTATTACTAATCCATTTATTAAATGGATCTATTCCATTATGCCATTAGTCTTACGAAAACGAATTTCACATGGGGTAAGAGCTTATGCGGCTGAAGCAGTACAAAAAAAACTACCGGAAATAATAGATGTTTCTCAAAATACAGTTGTAGAAACAATGAATCAATTCGGAGTTAAAACATTAATTCATGGTCATACACACCGACAAGCTATACATGAAATAGAATTGAATGGGACATCAGCACATCGGATTGTCCTGGGAGACTGGTATGAACAGGATAGCCTGTTAGTGCATGACGAACGTGGTTTCAGGTTTGAACGTGTTGAAGACTATATTGAGAATCAAATTTAACTAAGGGTGTTTCTAATAATAGTAATTTTTTCTAGCTGGTTTTTGCTCCTGCACCAACAGTAGGCGCTTTAGGCGAAACCGGCATTGCCTGCATGGGCGCAGGTACCTAGGATTCGTAGGGAATAAGAATCCTGACAGTACATCCCTGTATATAAGTGCAAGAACCTTGGTACCTTTATGTCCTGTGGGTATTCAAACACGAACGACTACATGGACCTCGGTACCCCCTTGAGGTGTGTGAGCGGTAGAGTCGTGTCGGGAACGAAGACCGAGCAGTTGCCGGGCTGACGCAGCTACCATGAATAATTTATAAAGAATGGCACATTGAATCGCAGACAAAATTGCCTGGAGCGATTTTGTGTGCTAACCCCAAAGGGGTGAGCCTCAGGGATGAGGCGAACAAATAAAGTGCTTTTTTAGAAGTGCCCTTAACCGAGTGTGCCTGATAAGGTCATTATACCTAATATCGCAAGCCATATAATCAAGGTTCTGTTGATTAACGATTTAAGTTCAGCAATCCAATAGGACTTTTCTCTACCGGGGACTTCTATCTCAGGTAAATATTGTAAAGCCCCCATTCCAGCATCAGTTAATACTTGATTATTAACTTCAAATGAAAGATGTTCAGACTTGCCCCAATCCGGAAGGGCATCAACCAGACTCCCTCCCAGGGCAAGCCCAATCAGCATAACCCTTGATGATGGCCATTCGAGAATATTTAATAGAACATTCGTGCTATCTGAAAAACCACTACGAATCTCAGTCAACTCGTCATTTAATTCATTAACGAGTCGATATAGTAACGCACCTACCACACCGAGAATTAAAAACCAGAAGATAACTGCAAAGGTACGTTTATGTGCATCGATAAATGCAGACTTGATAATTGCTGCTTCATTGGAATCTTCATCGCTTATGACTGTTTCATTTATTAACTCGTCTGTTAATGAAGTAACAGTACTTGTATTCCCTTCTTCAACTGCTGTTATATATTGATCGAGTCGATTATCTAAATCTTCAGGTGCAAGACAATAAATCAAAACTAGAAGTGTAAAGACTGCCTCAGCAATCCATGACCAGTAATCCAAAAGAAAGATCACTATAAGGAGACCTGATATAGAGATCGACAACAAACCCAGTAAACCTAATGTCCCATCCCAGTATTTATAATGTGCCAGGCGTTTCTCTAACCAATAGTATAAGGATGTAAACCAAATAAATTTGCGAAAACGCTCCAAGCCACCAAGAAAATAATCAAGGCCTAAAGCAATGAGAATAATGATTAAAGTCATAATGTCAGTAAAGAAAAATAATAATCCTTGTCAAATGCCGGCCCTGGATCAGACTTCCTGCCAGGTGCGATATCACTATGACCAACAATACGATCTTTTGTGATCTTCTTCCAGCGTTGACATATCAAGTCAGTAATCATAGCAAGAGTATAGTATTGAACTTCACAATAGGCCTCTTCATCACAACCCTCAAGTTCGATACCTATCGAAAAATCATTACATTGATTACAGTCATTAAACGATGATTCACCTGCATGCCAGGCACGCTCAGTAAAGGGTACGTATTGGGTCACACTACCCTTACGATCAATGAATAAATGAGATGAGACACGTAACTCGTGTATCTCTGCAAAATAAGGATGTGCTTCAACATCAAGTGTGTTAGTAAACAACTGATCAACGAAACCACCGCCATATTCTTTCGGCGGCAAACTGATCCCATGTATCACCAGTAAATCAATATCCGTTTTTTCTGGTCGGGCATCACAATTAGGTGATGGGACTGCACGTGCCCCGATCAACCATGCATCTTCATCATCGATTTGGTAATCCGGTTTCTTCAATTTCAATGCCTTTATTAGCCTGCTAAGCTTATGTGATAAAAATACTATAATAGCATCGAATATGAAGAGAGAGCCTTAATGTGTCGATTAGCCGCTTATCTTGGTACAGAGATAACTCTATCCCAATTTATACAGGAACCTGAACATAGTCTTATAAAGCAATCATGGGCACCAAAAGAAATGCAGGACGGGACTTTAAACGCAGATGGCTATGGTGTCACATGGTTATCGAATGACAATATACCTTGTACCTATAAAAATATATTACCCATCTGGTCTGACACAAACCTCGATAACCTGGGACGCTCACTTAGCAGTCGACTTTGGCTGGCGAATGTACGCAGTGCAACACCCGGGCAAGGTATTAGTGAAGCCAATACCCAACCTTTTGTAAATGACAAGCTGATTTTTACTCATAACGGTTGTCTTAAACCATTTAACAAAGGTATCAAGACCAGTTTACTCGAAATCTTTTCTAGTGAGATCCGTGCTGGAATAAATGGTGACACCGACTCACTTTATTTATTTGCCTTATTACAACAACATTTACAGACTCAAAATTCATTACCCGATGTCATAAATAATATGATGAAAGATTTGGAAACAGTTTGTAATGGCAAGGTAACTGCATTACTGAATATAGTAATGAGTGATGGAGATTCACTCTATGCATGTCGCCATGCAATTAATGGGGCATGTCCCAGCCTTTACTATTCGCTGAGCAAAGACAATATCAGGGTCGCATCAGAACCACTGACAGCAAACGATGAATGGACCGCATTTCCTGAACACAGTCTTATATGTTTTAACAGCTCAGGTATAATCCTGGAAACCGCAGTTGATCGGCCTTAAATCAGAATGATGCGCTGTAAACCAAGCTCTTATAGTGCATTAGGTGTTCACACATTTGGTAAATCTGTCTACTTATTTGATTGCACATTTTTTAGGCTCACTTGCTTGACGGCAAACGCCTTACGTAGAATCGTCGCTTTGGACTCCTGTCCTCTCGCGACATACACTCCTTCCATGGAGATAACTATGCGCGGCATTTTAGTTGGCGCAATTGAACCTAAAAAATGCACACTTAACATGCCGTTCTTTTTAAATGATTCACGGTGCAAACGAGCCCAACTACGGTTTCCAGGATAATTGATAATTATAGTCTATGAGAAACCTGATTGGGGAATTACAGTCATTACAAAACGAGACAATTAATATTGTCGGATCAGTAGCAGATAAGGATTATCACCAACAATTCCATCCTGATTTAAGTCCGATCGGCTGGCATCTAGGTCACTGCATTTATGCTGAGTCATATTGGATCAAACAACAATTACTCGGTCAGCAACCCGTTGATGACTCACTAAAGTCTCTATATGTCCCGGAATTAAGCATAAAACACTTACGAGGTCCTGCTCTGCCTGATAAATGTGAAATACTTGAGTGGGCAACTGTTACACAATCAGAGAACCGGGCATTACTGGATTCGGAATCCATCAAACGAACTTCACATGAACTATTAAAGAACAATTATTTGCTTCATTTCTTGATCCAGCACTATTCACAACACTTAGAAACCATGTATATGGTGCTGACAGAAATGCAGATTCAAAATATTGATACTAAATTTGCACCTTCCAAAATATCCAGCATATCAGGGGCAAAACAATTAAAAAAAGAGTTCGTTAAGATTGAAGCTGGGTTCTACAACATAGGTTCAGAAGAAAATGATTCCCCATATGACAATGAACACCCGGCACACACTATAGAAATTGATAGCTTCAACATGGCAACGTCACCTGTAAGTAATAGTGAATATTTGGAATTTATGAATTCTGGCGGCTATTCAAACAAGGGCTATTGGTCGAATGCAGGTTGGGAATGGTGCAATAAGAATAAAAATACCCATCCACACCATTGGCAAGTTCAAAATGACAGCACCTGGTATGGCATTAATCATAAAGGCCCTTATTTACTTGAAGAACAACAACCCGTTCATGGCTTGAGTTATTATGAAGCAGAGGCATATGCAAAATGGGCTGACGCCCGCTTGCCACATGAATATGAGTGGGAAGTGGCTTTTAAAAAAAACCTACTACAACAAACATCATTAGTCTGGGAATGGTGTAACAATACATTTCATCCATATCCAGGATTCTCACCCTATCCTTATGAAGGTTATTCAGAGCCCTATTTTGACGGTGTTCACTATGTTTTAAAGGGGGGCAGTTTAAATACAAAAAAACAGATCAAACGTCCGAGCTTCCGCAATTATTACACAGCAGATAAACGTCAAATTTTTGCGGGTATGCGTTTGGTATATGACTAAAGGACACTTCCGAAAATGCCTTTTTTTCGCGATAGCTGCGTCAGCTCCGTGCTCTCACAAAAAAAATTCTATTTTTGGAAGTGCCCTAAAAGATTTTGAAATAGTGCTTTTTATTCTGATGCTGATTCGAGTAGCTTAATTAATCTTTTATTCTTTGTTTTTTCCGCCATAGTTATAGCTGTCTTTTCCTTTTTATCTGCGAGTGTGGCGTCAGCACCAGCATTTAATAATACTTCAACGACCTCTAATCTTTGATTTGCTACTGCCAACATCAATGCCGTCTTTCCCTGTTCATCTGCCAGATTCACATCCACGCCTTCAACAACCAGTTCCTTGACAATACTTCTATTACCGTAATAGGCCGCACCCATTAGAGCAGTGCGTCCTGTAGTATTTTTGGCATTCACATTCATGCCGCTTGACAACATTGCCTTTACCAGGCTTAAACGTCCCTCTTTTGCTGCTGCATAGAATTTTAATTCATTATTTTTTCCATCCTCTGATTCTTCTGCAGCAAAGGATAATGGTATTGAAAAACTCAATATCAGTAAAAATAAGGATATGTAAACCGATCTATTCATAAATACGTCGTATGTTTAAAAATGCTGTTTCTATAGTGCTGATAGCGGCATTTATGACAAAATCTGAAGATAATCCTAGCATCCTCAGTTGACCGGCATTAAATCAGGATTATGTGCTTTAAAACAGTACATTATAGTTATGTTAGATGAACACCCATTAGGTCTTTTCCGGAACCCCTTTGAAATGTGTAAGCCTGCCTACTCATTTGATTGCACATTTTTCAGGCTCATTTGCTTAACAGCGAAAGTCTTACGTAGAATCGTCGCTTTGGACTCCTGTCCTCTCGCGACATACACTCCTTCCATGGAGATAACTATGCACGACTTTCTAGTCGGCGCAACTGAGCCTGAAAAATACACACTCAAACGAGTCCAACTGAGGATCCTAGGATGAATGGTGAAAATTTCCAGAAACGATTGGGAAAAGGAATGACAATCCTGGGATGGATTTTAGTACTTGGGTTGCTAACAGTGTATTTTTCGAAATATCTGGATAGACAAAATAACCCAAATCAAAGCCTGTCCCTTTCCCAAACAGATCAATTCAATGAAGTGCTACTGCAACGAAACCGCTATGGTCATTATGTTGCGAGTGGCATGATCAATAGTAAATCTGTCGTATTTATTTTAGATACGGGTGCAACTGACATCAGCATACCGGAAAAAGTGGCTCGTCGATTGAAATTAAAGCCAGGAATAAAAATACCTGTGCATACCGCCAATGGACAAATAGATGTTTATGCAACGACCCTGGATCGGGTCAGTCTTGGTGCAATAGAATTACATGATATAAGTGCCAATATAAACCCGTTTATGCAAGGTGATGAAATTCTATTAGGTATGAGTTTTCTAAGGCACCTCGATTTCTCACAGCAGAGTGATCAACTCCTCATTCGACAATATTGATTGATAACGATTAAACTGTCCGACTTTTAGGAATAAACCTTAACCAAGCGAACGAGAACAATAATACATGCCGTGGTTACAGGATAAACTGAACACATTAAGCGGAATCATCTGGGGAGAGTATCTGTTAATTCCCTTGTTAGCGATGGTGGGAATCTATCTCACCATCGGGCTTCATGCCATGCCATGGCGACAAATTCCTCTGGCACTAAAGACCTTGTGGCAAGGCCGCAAAGAAACACCCCATATCAGGGGAGATATTAGTCCCTTTCAAGCGTTAATGACGGCACTCTCAGCAACCGTTGGCACAGGTAATATTGCCGGGGTTGCCACGGCAATCTATTTTGGTGGACCAGGCGCAATCTTCTGGATGTGGATCATAGCCTTATTTGGTATGGCAACGAAATATGCCGAAGCCGTACTTGCTGTTAGTTATAGAGAAACAGATGCACTAGGCAATAATGTAGGCGGTCCCATGTATTACATACGTAATGGCCTTGGTGAAAGCTGGCGATGGATGGCAGCTTCATTTGCTTTTTTTGCCATGATTGCTGCATTTGGTATTGGCAATTTAGTGCAATCAAATTCAGTAGCAGACGAAATTTATTCAAGCTTTGAAGTTCCAAAATGGCTTACCGGTGCATCCATGGCAATACTTGCTTCTCTCGTAATCATCGGTGGAGTAAAACGAATCGCGCAGGTTGCTTCAAAACTCGTCCCCTTCATGGCATTGATCTATATAGTTGCAGCGTTAGCTATAGTTATTTTAAATATTGAAAAAATGCCGTGGGCAATTACCCTTATCATTGAAAGTGCATTTACAGATTCTGCTGCGAGTGGCGGATTTCTTGGGGCAACAATCTGGATGGCGGTTCGCTGGGGTTTTGCCAGGGGTATTTTCTCAAATGAAGCTGGTCTTGGAAGTGCGCCAATAGCACATGCTGCTGCCCAAACTAATGATCCAGTTAAACAAGGTATGGTGGCGATGTTGGGGACATTTTTTGATACCCTCATCATATGCAGTCTTACCGCATTTGTGATTATCCTGACAGGCGCATGGGAAAGTGGGTTAAAAGGGGCCACAATGTCGTCACAGGCATTTTCAACAGGGCTGTTTGGATACGGGGGCTATGTCGTCAGTTTTGGCCTGGTATTATTTGCATTCACCACCATACTCGGCTGGAGTTATTACGGTGAGCGATGTGCAGAATATCTATTCGGCACGAAAATTATTACGCCTTATCGTATCTTATGGATTATGGCTATTTTCACTGGTGCTATTATGAAACTGGAACTGGTGTGGACATTTGCTGACGTCCTAAATGGACTCATGGCTCTACCAAATTTACTTGCCTTGCTGTTGTTAAGCCCTGTTGTCTTTAGTAAAACCCGGCACTACTTTAATAATCGAAACTCGAAATGGTAATAAGCCAGAATGAAATCATTGCTAATGTTAAAACCGCATTAGCTGAAGATGTTGGTAGTGGAGATATTACTGCTGAATTGATCCCAAATGATTCTTTAGCCGCTGCAACATTAATCAGTCGTGAACATGCTGTGCTATCGGGTTGTGCCTGGTTTAATGAAGTATTTAATCATCTAGATGAAACGATTAAAATTGAGTGGCACATTGCAGATGGTGATGTCATCACACCTGATCAAATTTTATGTCAAATTGACGGTCCGGCTCGTTCAATATTAACCGGCGAAAGAACAGCGATTAATTTTCTACAAACACTCTCAGCTACAACAACTACCGTCGCAAGTTATGTCGACCTTATAAAAGATACAAAAACAAAAATACTGGATACTCGAAAAACCATTCCAGGTCTACGTCTTGCTCAAAAATATGCTGTCACTTGTGGTGGTGGTTTCAATCATCGTATCGGACTCTATGACGCCATCCTGATTAAGGAAAACCATATCCTGGCAGCGGGTAGTATTACAGAAGCCATAAAACAGGCCAAAAAGAAAAATGGTCCTGTTGAAATTGAAGTCGAAACACTCCTTGAACTAGAAGAAGCATTAACGGCAAAAGCTGATCAAATATTGTTGGATAACTTCAACCTGGAGCAGTTAGTAAAGGCAGTAACCATTACCCAAGGCCGTGCCAAACTCGAAGCCTCGGGAAATATTGACAAACACACAATACGTGCAATTGCTGAAACCGGTGTGGATTACATTTCTATTGGTGCGTTAACCAAGCATATCCGGGCAATTGATTTTTCGATGCGAATAACAGCAGGTTCTAGGTTCTAGGTTCTAGGTTCTGGGTTCTGGGTTCTGGGTTCTGGGTTTAATGTGTGGCGATTAGAAACTCCGAACTTCGAACTTCGAACTTCAAACCTCAAACTTCAAACCTCAAACCTCGAACCTCTGACCTACCCTACAGTTTACTCTTGACCAGTCCGTATATATCTTCTTTCATGACATCCATATCATCTAACAACACTTCCAGTTGCTGACGACGATCATCTGCAAATTCCTTGTCCTTTATACCACCAATATTGATATAAACATTCAATGCGGCACTTCTAAGACCAGCATACCCGGCTAACACGGCAACACCAGCATCACTTATCACATTATTATTCCCTTTTTCTGCAATTGGCTGACTTAGATTTATAACTTCACGGCAAAGCTTTGCACATTTCAATGGAACATCGGTCGCTTCTTTTAAAGCTGCTTGTATTTCAGTTGAACGCGCAGTTTTTTCATCTTCTGTCTCTTTAGACATACCATAAGCAGCCATGACACGGTTAAAAACATTGACATCCTCATTAATAGCATGCGTTAATTTCGATCTTAATTCTTCAGACTTGGCAAGGATCCCTTTAGACGCATCTTCCACATCTTCGTATCCTTTTTTACCGATAGTAAAATTTGCAACCATGCTGATAAGGGCAGCGCCCATGGCACCGGAGACGGCAGCAGCACCACCACCACCAGGTGTTGATGCCTTGCTTGCCAATTCATCCAGAAATGTCTGAATTGTCATGTCCTTTATCATTAATTTCCCCCCCCGGAATCTTCAAAAAAAGACGGCGATTATATGCCAGAAGCCCCTAAAACGGTAAGGTTTTGTAAATTCATAATTATATTAATAGATTTCGCAATTAATTATCTTGTCATCAAGTAATATATTAGTTGGTTGTCGCATGATCCAGCATCGGTTACCTTATGCGTTTTTTAAACGGGCCATTCGGAGGGAATGTGTCTAATTCTCACGTATATTATTGATTATGTGAGATATATATATATATAGA
This sequence comes from uncultured Enterobacteriaceae bacterium, assembly GCA_964392105.1. GTDB lineage: Bacteria > Pseudomonadota > Gammaproteobacteria > Eutrophobiales > Eutrophobiaceae > UBA7359. The sequence continues at coordinate 9,620 of CAYMPA010000040.1, read as the reverse complement.
ATAATAATCATAGGAAATATACATAATGAAAAAACTGCTTTTCCAGCTTGATACAGACGCCCACCCTGCCGTATTCGATACTGTTGTTGCTTATGATGGTGGAGCTGATCATGTTATTGGGCATGGTAATGTCACTCCTGACAACGTAACACCACTGGTTGAAGGTGCTATTTTTACGCGTGCGCCAAAAGATAAAAAAAATACCGCGTTATTTGTTGGTGGTAGTGACATGGTTGCAGGTGAAAAGCTTTTTAAAGCAGTTCAAAAAAACTTTTTTGCAGATTTTCGCGTTTCAGTAATGCTCGATAGTAATGGAAGTAACACAACTGCCGCTGCCGGTGTTGCAAAATTATTGAGTAGTGGAGAGATCAAAGGGAAAAAGACGGTGATATTAGCCGGTACAGGACCAGTAGGTCAACGCGCTGCTGTCATGTTGGCTAAAGAAGGTGCCAGTGAAGTTATTATCAGTTCTCGCCAGATGAGTCGTGCTGAACAGGTCTGCTCTAACGTGAAAAACAGTTTTGATGTCGATATCATACCTGCTGAGGCAGTCGATTGTGATTCCAGAGGAAAACTTATTGAAGACGCTGAAGTTGTCTTTGCCACTGGCGCAGCTGGAGTTGAGTTACTCAAGGCAGAACACTGGGAAAATAATAGCAATATTGAGTTAATGGCAGATGCAAATGCAACTCCACCGATTGGACTCGGTGGTGCTGATATGATGGATAGAGGCCAGGAACGACATGGAAAAATTATTTGGGGCGCGATTGGATTTGGTACTTTAAAATTGGCATTACACAGAACGTGTATTGAAAAACTGTTTGAAAGCAATGATCAATTGTTTGATGCTGAAGAAATATTTAATCTTGCTAAAACAATAGCATAAATTAATATCTAAAATTAACAATCGTGATAATTATAAATGAGCGCGAAATTGGGACACACACTTGAAAATAATCATTCATGGAAGAATATGTCTAATATTCTATTTTGCTTACTCTTCCTGTTTTCTACTTCAATTTCCGCAGCAAGTTATGAAGAAGGAAAACAAGCCTATCTTAGTAAAGATTACGAACTTGCCTTAAAAATTCTAAAACCACTAGCTGAAGAAGGTGATTCTCAGGCACAAATTACCATGGGTTTGATGTATGACTATGGTCATGGTGTAGAAAAAGATCCGACAGAATCGATTAAGTGGTATCGCATGGCTGCTGAGCAAGGCGTGCCACTGGTTCAACATGATATTGGCGTTAAGTATTTCCAGGGCCAGGGTGTTGAGCAAAATTACCTAGAAGCCGCTAAATGGTGGGAATTGTCGGCTAATGCCGGTATTGCAGACTCACAGTTTAACCTTGGTTTAATGCATTACCGCGGAATAGGTATCCCCAAAGATTATGTAAAAGCGGCAAAATTATTTGAAAATGCTGCTGAACAGGGGCACGGCAATGCACAATATAGCCTGGCTGTAATGTATGCATTCGGCCAAAGCAAGGAAAAGGACTATGCCAAAGCATTAAATTGGTTTAGAAAATCTGCAGCACAAAATATCGCTCAAGCTCAATTTAATCTTGGTGTATTTCATGAGAACGGTTATGGCGTTCCTAAAGACATAAATAAAGCAAAAGAATGGTATCAACTCGCTGCCGACCAGGGTCTACAAGAGGCAAAAGAAAAATCACGATCACTACATAACATAAAGACAGAAGTTGTAACAAATAGTAAAGACACTATCTCGACTCTTGAAAATACGGTAACTATTGAAGCAACAGAATCTATATCAACAGAAATAACACCACCGGACACATCTGATAACAAGCTAAATCTGAGTGGCTGGCTTCGACAACAAGCACCTGATAATTACACTGTACAGTTGGCGAGTGTTGTTAATGAAAATGACATTATTAACTATTTAAAAGAATCAAAATTTGATTCCAGGGCAGGTTACATAGAAGTTATTGTTAATGATATTACACGCTATACTGCAGTATATGGGCTTTATGACTCTTATCAAAATGCAGAACTTGCTATTAGCGAACTACCTTTGGCAATACAAAACGCCAAGCCTTGGGTACGTAATACAGGCATACTTCAGAGTTTGTTACGCTAATAATTAAACGAGGAATAAATATATATGGCCTCGTTTAAGGAAATATTAAACTCAAGTGAAGAAGAACTTCTTCAACTCCTTTACAAATTCAATGTCTCTGAAGAAAGCGATGAAGACAAAGCCGAAGCTATAGCCGTTAAATTAAAATTACGCGAAGCACAATTGGTTTGCGCAATTGGTTTCAATGGATCCGTCAGGGAATTGCCTGAAGTGCCTCCAATTCTCGGTTTTAATAATTATGATGGTCTGATAAATTCTCGTAATGAATTCTTCACCATGGATATCTATAAATTATTAACTTTGGATAATATTTTGTCGATTTATTCTGTCGTAAAAAATGATGTGCAAAATAAGCAAATAATTGAGTACCTGTTATCGAATCGACTTCAAACCATAGAAAAACGGATCGATGAAACAGTAAACTCTCTTATTATTGATAAGTACAAAGAAGAAATGCGTGCCATTTATTCTGATGAAATTGTCAGTATTGATTTTGTAGAGACCCGGTTAAACGAGTCTGATAGTGGATTTCGTGCCTTGCTAAATGAAGTTACATTGATTGTTGAAAATAAAATTATCCCTGTCGGTGATATATTTTTCCGCGATACAATATTGCCACAGGAAAAGAGAAAGCTTCTCAATAAGGGGTTAATACCAAGAAATTTGATCGAAATGCGCATTGAAGACCCGAAAATTTCTGATGTCGAGAAAAAGATCCTTTATGATTACATGAAATTACACCGTGAGAATTAATTAAACGATTATGACAAGTTTTACTGAATTATTAACAGCCTCGGATGATGAGCTTGTCCGAATCTTTTACAAAACCAGTGCCGGTGATGAACAGGATTTTATCAAGCGTATAAATGTCGTTGCTTCACAACTCGAACTTAATCATTCACAACTGGTATGTGCCTTAGGCTTTAATAAACACATACGTGACCTGACAGATATCCAGCAACAACTTGGATTTCGATCCTTCAAATTACTAACCTACAGACAGAATGAATTATTTACTATAGATACATACACACAGTTACCTATAGACAATATTCTGGATATCTATTCTGAACGACTTGAAGATCAGGAAGTACTCGATATCTTACGAGAATTATTACGTCCACGGCTTGAACATATTGAGGCCGATATCGAAAAAACCGGTGACCCAGGTCACATCATGAGTTATAAAATGGAAATTCATTCAATTTACACCGCTGGAATTGCAGATAAGGCATTTGCTGATGATCGACTCAATAAAGACATCGGGAAATACCGATTAATGGCCAATGAGGCTAATGTTATTGTTGAGGCGGGATATCATCCGCCAAGCAATCTTTTTTTTATGGACACACTCTCGCCCGAAGAAAAAAATGAATTGATTGAAGGCGGACATATCAATAAAGACATGATTAAAAATCGTCTTCAAAATGTAAAAATCAGTGAAAAAGAGCGCGAGCTCCTGGAAGAACACATATAAAAACATCTGTTGAATGAAATTCAGGAATTATTCCTGTGTTTTTTATTAATATCTCTCTTTTATTCATTTAGATAGATCGATAATCTTCACCCCCTTATAAAAACTATAAAAATTTAAACGTCGAGGGTATATACATCATGTCTGCAAGTCGTATCGCAGCCTATACATTATCATTCTTTGCATTTACAACATTACAAGCTGTTTTAGCTGAAGAAAATGTCCAGGATCAGGAAGCCATTGAAGTCATTGGTATCACGCCGACACATGGCATTGGCCTACCGGAAGAATTAATTCCATTTAATGTCCAATCAGCTTCGAGTAATGAATTAGAGCAAAGCCAAAGTCTGGACTTAACTGACTTTATGAATCGCAATCTGGGCAGCGTCACAATAAATGAAGCACAAAGCAATCCGCTCCAACCTGATGTGCAATATCGTGGTTTCACACTTTCACCATTATTAGGGTTACCCCAGGGACTTGCCGTTTATCAAAATGGTGTACGAATTAACGAACCCTTCGGTGATGCCATGAACTGGGATCTGTTACCTGAATCCTCTATCGGCAGTATTAATCTCATTGGTGGAGCCAACCCGGTTTTTGGTTTGAATTCATTGGGCGGCTCACTATCTGTAACAACAAAAAATGGCTTCACTCATCCAGGACATAACGCTGAGGTTTACGGCGGTTCTTTTGGGCGAATTGTTTCAACGATCGAAAGTGGTGGAAATGATGGTAAGTGGGGATATTTCTTCACAGGCAGTTACTTTGATGAAGAAGGTTGGCGTGACGCTTCTCCTTCCGATGCATTGAATTTCTTCGGTTCTGTCAGTTATCGAACACAAGATACCACGCTTGACCTAAGTTTAAATCATGGTGATACCGATTTGATTGGTAATGCTTCATCACCAGTTGAACTAATCGAGTTAGACAGGGAAGCCGTGTTTACATCACCAGACATAACACAAAACAATTTGGTTATGCTCAATCTTGAAGGTACACATTGGGTAACCGACTCGATGCAATTAGGTGGCAATATTTTTTACCGAAAAAATGATACGGACACCTTTAATGGCGATGGATCAGATTTTGAACTCTGTAATGCTGGTGCAGGCGCGACACTTCTATGTGAAGAAGATGATTTAGCAACACCTATCACTGATCAAAATGGCGCGACGATTGTTGGTGACTTAAATGCTGATGGAGACAATGATCTAAATGCCATAAATAATATTAGCAATCGTGGACAGGAAGGATTTGGTTCAAACCTGCAAACAACATTACTGAATGATCTGTTTGGTCATGAAAATCAATTTATTTTTGGTGCTGGATATCAACAAGGTATTATTGATTTTATTTCTACAGTTGAAATTTCTGCTCTTGCTTGCACGAATAGTGGTGCAGATTGCACGCTTCCAGGTGCTGACCGTTCGACCGTGGGTACTTCTCTGTTTGTGCCAGGTGGAGGCACAAAGGTAAAATCACATAATCGTAACTGGTCACTCTACGTCACAGATACTTTTCAGCTTAACGATAAACTAAGCTTAACTGCATCCGCCCGTTACAATAATACCCATATCGTTTTGGGTGATCGCAGCACAGAAAGTAATCTGGTTACACCTGATGATCCGGCCGCATTGGAAGGAGAACATGATTTTGACCGGATTAACCCTTCATTAGGTATGACTTACTCATTTAACAATACTAACAATATGTATGCGAGTTTTAGTGAATCATCGCGCGCACCCACACCGATCGAATTATTATGTGCAGACCCAAGCGCACCATGTAGTTTGCCAAATGCCTTTCTTGCTGACCCACCACTCGAACAAGTAGTCACCGAAAGTTGGGAAGGTGGATTTAGAGGTTCATTAAAAAATGATATCAATTATCAAATCGGTTTCTTCTATGCTACAAACAACAATGACATCATATTTACAAGCACGGGTGGTGTAGGTTCAAATGAAGGCTTCTTCAGGAACGTTGGTGACACCCGACGCTTAGGCACAGAAATTGGTCTTTCCGGTGCATGGAATAAACTTCAGTGGTTCACGAATTACAGTTATGTAGAAGCAACATTTCGATCAGCATTTCAGGCCGCAAGCGCTAACCATCCAGATGCAGATGGTAATAGTGAAATTCCTGTTGAAAAAGGTGACCGAATTCCAGGTATCCCTGAACATAATATAAAAATCGGGGGCGTGTATGCTTTCAACGATAAACTCTCAGTGAGTGGAAATATGACATATAACTCCAGCCAATACCTGAGAGGTGATGAAGGCAATTTACTGGATACAATCGATGGTTATGCCGTTGTTAATGTCAATGGAACATACAAGATCAATAAAACTGTTTCTGTATTCGCACGAGTCAATAACCTGTTTGACACCGATTATGAAACGTTCGGCCTACTAGGTGAAGCCGATGAGATATTTGATGGCTCTGGCGCTACTACAGCTTTTACCAGCCCTGTGTTTCTTGGGTCGGGGGCACCGATAAGCGGCTTTATAGGAATTTCCGCTACGTTCTAATACAGCTAATCAAAGCAAGAAAGTAAAATTGATATGGATCAAATACTTTCCCCTTCTTAGCTACACATTAGATCGTTTTAATGGGAGGCAGTCCACGTTTATTTAATTGATTGGTGCCGGAAAGTGGACTCGAACCACCGACCTACGCATTACGAATGCGTTGCTCTACCAACTGAGCTATTCCGGCTTTGTTTTAATTATTTACTTTCCATTATCCGTACAGGTACTAACCTTGGTCACTAAACTCGACCAGTCGTCGCTACGGACTCCTGTCCTCTCGCGACATTAATACATCCTTGTATGTCATCCCTGTCTCATTAAGTAACACGGCCTCAGACTCCTCGACTCTGTCTCCTGATTCGTTCTACCTCGAGAATGTATTCCAGACATTCTCTACCTCCTCCCTCCATGGAGTAGTGTCATCGGCGTTCGCCGGTAAATTCATTTACCGGATGAATTTATTTCTCCGGCTCACCTTAGCTCGAAAATATGTTCCAGACTAGACTCTACCGATTACTTCCATGTAATCGTAACACCTATATCCATATATGCGTATTCCGGCATGTGTATAGAATATTATTAAAGAAAAATCAGCTTGAATTTTTAACACGAACAATTACTTCAATTCCAGATTGTACTGTATCATCAGGTAATGAAGGCATTGGATCAAATTTCATATCATCAGATTTAAAGTCTGAAAGTTTACCGGTATCTTCATTGTAAAAGTGATAGTGATATGAAGTATTAGAATCATAGAAAATTTTTGCAGGGTCAATAATAACTTGTCGAATAAGCCCTTTTCCAACAAACAAATTCAGTGTGTTGTAAACGGTTGCTTTCGAGACAAGTCCACCATTCGCATTAACTAATGAAAGAACCTGCTCCGCAGATAGATGTTGCGGTTTACTTAACATGACACGCGCAATCTCATTACGTTGAGTCGTTGGTTTAATATTTAAACGATGTAATATCGCCTGGATAGAATTTTGGCACTCATTCATATCGCTTGGGCTTTTAGTCATGTCACTCATATAAACATTATATTAGAAGCATCAAATAATGTGGAGTACACACAGACTAATTAGCATTAAATTAGGCAAATTCGGCTATATTCGTCTGATTCTTATTAGTGAACTTTTCAATATCCATGAATGATGATTTCCCGGATAGATAATCAACCAGTAATTCCGCTGAAGCAGGTGCTTGTAATATCCCCTTTCTAAAATGCCCTGTATTTAGATAGATATTCTTGAAGTCAGAAACCGGGCCAATGATTGGTTTTCCATCCTTAGTCGTAGGTCGTAATCCGGACCAATGCCTTACTAGTGATGCACTACTTAAATATGGAGCTATAGAATATGCCCAATTCATTAACTCTTCTCTGGCTATTTCTGTCGTCTCATCAATAAAACCAACATCTTCCATGGTGCTTCCAATTAGCATATAACCATCCAGACGTGGAATTAAATAGTGACCACCATCTAAAACAATCTTATCAATTAATTTCTTATCAGGTTTAACGCAAATGATCTGACCGCGTATTGGCTTGATATGACTTTCGTAACCAATTTTATCAAGTAATACTTGACTCCATGCACCGGCAGAAATTATTACAGAGTCTGCATACGCTTTACCACCATTATATTCCACATGTTGAAATTGATTATTCTTTGTGACTATGTCAGTAATTTCAGTATATTCATAAATAGAAACTGACAATTGCTTTAAATTATAATGTAAGGCTTTTAATAACCGAGATGGTCGAAGCTGGAATATCTCAGGTAGTAAAACCGAATGTTTCGGTAGGTTTATACCAGCGGGTATATCTTGAAAATCTTCAATTAATTTTATGCGCTTACTGCGAGCCCATTTACAGATTATTGCAGAATGGTTTTCATCAATAACTATTAAGCCTGATCGAACATATTCCGGATCAATACCTGTTTCATTATTTAATGATTCTATGTGAGCTGGGTAAAGTACTTTCCCTTGCTCGGATAGTTCAGCTGAAGCGGGATGCTCAGCCCATGGACGCATAGACGATAATATACCACCGGCAGCCCAACTTGCCTCTTTACCCAGTTCACCTTTATCAAATAAGGCAACACTTGATCCCCGAATTGCTAATTCCCGGGCGGTTGTCATCCCAATAATGCCACCACCTACAATAATGAAATCGAATTTCATCATAAGAAAATGTTAACCCGTTCACACTTTATTAAAAAGTTCTACCACTCATCGGCTAAAAAACACCGCTCATCTATCATTCCTATAGAATAGAAATATTCTTGCTATAACTGTAGTGCTATAAATAGCAGTATAAATGATTATGAATTATTTAATCGTGCGGACCAGATAATGAAATCTAAATACAATGAAACCACGGGCTTTACCATCATGGAATTAATGATTGTTGTCGCTATCGCTGGAATCCTGACCGCCCTTGCTCTGCCCTGGGCACCCTGTCAAACAGGCCGTGGCGGGAGGTAAACTACCGTTGGTCGGGAATTTCTCTCCGCTTGTCGTTTTGGCAATGACTGCGGCTGACCCAAGTGCTAAAACTCAAGTATGAAAACGCAGCGCGGATTTACAATCGTTGAACTCGTGATCACCTTGTTGATCGTAGCAATTCTGTCGACGATGGCCGTACCCAGTTTTACAACGATGATTAAAAATAACCGGCTCACGACCCAGGTCAATGAATTTATCCTGGCCTTGAATGTTACTCGCAGCGAAGCGGTCAAGCGTGGCAGTTCGGTCACGATCACCGCCGTCGGCGGCGATTGGAATGCTGGTTGGACGGTGGAAGACGCGGCAGGAAACGACCTGCGCATCGGCGATCCGTTGCAGGGTACCATGACATTGACCAGCGGGAACAGTAACACCGTCATCACTTATCTGGCATCGGGCACCGCAACTGGCACCCCCACTGCAGCACCCGGCAGCTTTGACCTGTGTGATGATCGCACCGGCGAGACAGGTCGCCAGGTCAGCATCTCTGCGACAGGCCGCATCAGTGTCAGCGACGTCACCTGCTCCTAGTAAGCAATTGAGACATGAGATAAATGAGACACAAAATAAATAAGGAAAAACAACATAACTGCAACGGCTTCAGCCTCCTGGAGGTCCTTATCACCCTGTTAATCCTGGCCGTCGGATTACTCGGTCTCGCCGGCCTCCAGGCCCAGAGCCTGCGCTTCAACCACTTTGCTTTCATGCGAGGCCAGGCAAGTACGTTGGCCTACGCGATGGCCGACCGTATGCGCGCCAACCGCTTTGCTATCGTCAGCGCCGCCGGCGACTCTGTCGGCTACTACAATGAGGCTGACACCGGATCAAATTACCAAGCCCCTGCAAACGGTGGTTGCACGCAAACAACCCCCGGCGGCAGCGCAACAAACTGCACTATCGCGCAAATGGCGGCGCATGACCGCTCGGAATGGAATGTCGAACTCGGCCAATACCTCGCCGGCGGCCAGGGTCGAGTGTGCATCGACAGTACATCCGC
>CAYMPA010000039.1:0-21720 GCA_964392105.1 uncultured Enterobacteriaceae bacterium | reverse complement strand
ATTATTTGCTCAATAAATCATAAAAAAACCATCACATTTTGTCTATTATCCCTCATTTTATAACATCCTGTTACACACAATATAGTTTAAGTCTTCAGTTTTTCTTTTAATAACTCATTAACCTGTTTTGGGTTAGCTTTTCCTTGAGATTGTTTCATCACTTGTCCGACAAAATAACCGATTAATTTTCCTTGTTTCACAACAGGGCTACTTTGGTATTGTTCTACTTGTGTAGGACTATTGGCAATGACTTTATCGACCAGTTTTTCGATTGCACCTGTGTCGGTGACTTGTTTCAAGCCTTTGCTTTCTATGATTGAGTCCGCATCACCTTCACCGTTCCACATAGCTTCAAAAACTTGTTTGGCAATTTTCCCTGAGATGGTGTCGTCTTTGATACGATTGATCATGCCGCCCAACATTATTGCTGTGACAGGGCTATCTTTAAAACTGATATTTTCTTTATTCAATGCACCAGACAATTCACCCATGATCCAGTTGGTCGTTAACTTTGCTTCTCCGTTTGTAACCGATAATGTTTCTTCAAAGTAGCTGGCAAGATCAGGGCTTGCGGTGAGATTGTCACTATCATATGCCGATAATCCATAATCATTGATATAGCGTTCACGTTTTGTATCTGGCAATTCCGGCATGGTTTTTTTGACGCTCGCTTTTGTTTCATCGTCAACAATGACTGGTAATAAATCGGGATCGGGGAAGTAGCGATAATCGTTAGCTTCTTCCTTACTTCGCATCGAACGTGTTTCATTTTTATTGGCATCATAGAGACGTGTCTCTTGTATGACTTCTTCACCTGCTTCAATCAGATCAATCTGGCGTTCTATTTCATAATTAATAGCCGCTTCTATAAATTTAAATGAGTTCAGGTTTTTGATTTCGGCACGCGTCCCAAATTCGTGCTGACCCTTAGGTCTGACTGATACATTGGCATCACAACGAAATGATCCTTCCTGCATGTTGCCATCACATATTTCCAGATAGCGAACAATCGAATGTATCTTTTTCATGTAACTGACGGCTTCTTTGGCACTGCGCATATCGGGTTCTGATACAATCTCTAACAATGGTGTGCCGGCACGATTGAGATCAATACCGGTGAGATCGCCAAATCCTTCATGCATGGATTTTCCCGCATCCTCTTCAAGATGTGCTCGTGTGACTCCAATTATTTTTGTCGTTCCGTCTTCCAGTTGAACCTCAATTGTGCCTTTACTAACTATGGGTAATTCAAATTGGCTGATTTGATAACCCTTTGGCAGATCAGGGTAAAAGTAATTTTTTCTGGAAAATACCGATCGTTCTGGAATCTCAGCTTCAATAGCCAGACCGAACTTAATTGCCATTAATACGGCCTGTTTATTAATTACCGGTAAGACGCCTGGTAATCCCAGATCTACAGCACAGGCCTGGACATTGGGTTCAGCACCAAAGGCTGTGGCAGCACCTGAAAAAATCTTGCTCCTGGTCGCTAACTGAGCATGAATTTCAAGACCGATGACTGTTTCCCACTCCATTATTGATATGTCTCCGGGATTTGCTTATGCCAATTGGTCACAAATTGATACTGATGAGCAATATTAAGTAGTCGAGATTCTTCAAAATAATTTCCAATCAACTGTATACCAACCGGGAGCTGATTTACAAAACCTGCGGGTACTGAAATAGCCGGTAAGCCAGCAAGATTTACAGATACAGTGTAGATATCGGAAAGGTACATACTTACCGGGTCATTTAATTTTTCATTGAGTTTAAATGCAGTTCCCGTTGCAGTTGGACCTGCGATCACATCGACATCTTTAAACGCATTTTGAAAATCATCACGGATAAGATGACGTATTTGTTGAGCCTTTAAATAATAGGCGTCGTAGTAACCTGCTGATAAAACATAAGTACCGATCATAATTCGCCGTTTAACTTCTTTACCAAAGCCTTCACCACGACTGCGACAATAAAGATCAGAAAGATCTTTTGGATCATCACAACGATGACCAAAACGGACGCCATCAAAACGTGACAGGTTTGATGAACATTCTGCTGGAGCAACAACATAATAAGCAGGAATAGATAATTTTGTATTAGGTAATTCTATTTCAGTGCAAATTGCGCCAAGCTTTTCTAATTCTTTAATCCCGTTTTCAACTATTTTTGCAATGTTGCTATCCAGTCCTTCGTCGAAATATTGTTTGGGTAATCCAATCTTTAGACCTTCAATTGAATCATTTAATCTTGCTGTATAGTCATCAACCGGATGTTCCGCTGATGTTGAATCGCGTTCATCGAAACCGGCAATGACATTCATCATTAAAGCAGCATCTTCGGCTGTTTGTGTCATTGGTCCGCCTTGATCAAGACTTGATGCAAAGGCAATCATGCCATAGCGGGAAACCCTGCCATAAGTAGGTTTCAGACCTGTGATGCCACAAAGTGAAGCAGGTTGCCGTATAGAGCCGCCTGTATCAGTCCCAGTAGCAGCCGGACATAGTCGTGCTGCAACAACACTCGCTGAACCGCCTGATGATCCTCCAGGGACATAATCAGTATTCCAGGGATTTTTTACCGGACCATAAAAACTGGTTTCATTTGATGAGCCCATAGCAAACTCATCCATATTGGTTTTACCCAACATAACAAAACCAGCGGCATTCATTTTTTCAATTACCGTAGCATTATAGGGTGCTACAAAAGTATCTAACATCTTTGAGCCACAAGATGTTTTTATACCGTTAGTACAGAAAATATCTTTTTGCGCGATTGGGATACCTGTTAACGGAGTATGATTATTTTCAGCACGTCGTTTATCAGCTTGTTTAGCTTGTTTTAAAGCTTCATCTTCATTGATAGTAATAAAACAATTTAATGACCCATTGAATTCTTTGCAGCGATCAAGATAAAGATGTGTTAATTCTTCACTACTGATCTGTCTTGATTCAAGTGCAGAGGATAATTGTGCCAATGTAGATTGATGCATGATTATTGTTGTATGAACTTAATGCAAAAGTTTCAAATTGAATATGGTGTTTGAATTGTTACTCGATGACTTTTGGAACCAGATAACAACCATCATCAGTTAATGGAGCATTTTCCTGAAAATGATCTCGTTGGTTAGTCTCTGTTACTTCATCGATTCGGAAATGTGCAGACAGCTCAAGTGGGTGTGCAATCGGAGAAATACCTTCCGTTTCGACGGAATTCATGTGTTCAACCAAATCCAGAATATTCGACAATTCGTCACTGTAATTGGGAACATCCTGCTCATCGATTGCCAACCTGGCTAACCAGGCAATTTTTTGCACTTCTGATTTATCGAGTGACATAAACTAGCCGTTCTTATTTATTGAAAAAATTGGAATTTATCACATTCCATTGCTTGCCCAAAGCCTCACCCATTGTTAAAGTTACACTTTTTATTCAAGCTGATCTTAATGGGGTTCAGGATCGCTAATGTATCGTGAAATTTGATTTAGAGGAATTCAGCGTAAGACAGTTGCTAACTAATCCTTCCAATATAGCCATCTGTCAAGACTATATCACAATGTTAATACTAACTAACTGGTTTACTTCATGTTTAATCAATTAAGAGGCCTTTTTTCTAACGACTTATCTATTGATTTGGGTACGGCAAATACGCTGATTTATGTGCGTGGTAAGGGTATTGTTCTAAATGAACCCTCCGTTGTGGCCATCCGTAATGACGGTGACAAGATAAATGCCAAATCAATTCTTTCCGTTGGAACCGAGGCAAAAAGAATGTTAGGAAGGACGCCGGGGCACATTACTGCGATCCGTCCATTAAAAGATGGTGTGATTGCCGATTTCACCGTCACAGAAAAGATGTTGCAGTATTTTATTCACCATGCCCATGGATCAACCTTGTTTAAACCAAGTCCACGAGTATTGGTTGCTGTCCCTTGTGGTTCGACCCAGGTAGAACGTCGCGCCATTCGAGAATCTGCCAGTGGTGCTGGTGCACGAACTGTGCATTTAATTGAAGAACCTATGGCTGCGGCGATTGGTGCGGGTATGCCGGTAAGTGATGCACGCGGTTCTATGGTACTCGATGTTGGTGGTGGTACCACTGAAGTGGCGGTCATTTCATTGAATGGTATCGTCTATTCAGATTCTGTTCGAATCGGTGGTGATCGGTTCGATGAAGCGATAATAAATTATATACGCCGAAATTATGGTAGTTTGATCGGTGAAGCAACAGCTGAACATATCAAGCATGAGATAGGTTGTGCTTATCCAGGTAATGAAATAAATGAAATGGAAGTAAGGGGACGAAACCTGGCTGAAGGTATACCCAGAAGTTTTAAATTGAATAGTAATGAAATACTTGAAGCTTTACAGGAACCATTGACAGGAATTGTCGGTGCCGTTAAAAATGCATTGGAAAAAACACCACCTGAACTAGGTTCAGATGTCGCAGAGCGCGGTTTAGTCTTAACCGGTGGTGGCGCCTTGTTAAGAGATCTGGATAGATTATTAATGGAGGAAACAGGACTTCCCGTAATCATCGCAGAAGATCCATTGACCTGTGTTGCAAGAGGTGGTGGGCGTTATCTGGAGATGATTGATGATTATGGGACTGAAATTCTTGCTGTGGAGTAATAACTAAGAGGCTATTCGGTTATAATGAATCGAAGCGACAAATTTGTCAGGAACAAATTTGGACAGCGTAGCTGGCCTGTAGGGTGGAGAGCAGGACGCTCGGGGCAAAATGTTCCTTTTCGAGTTCATTTTGATGCCCGATTGAGGCAAATAGTCAGTCTATTTAACAAAATCGGGCATCAAAATAGGCCGAATAAGGGGCTTTTGCAGCCGGTTCACTTATTACCGAACAGCCTCTAGGAGCGGAGGTGACACATTAACACCCTGTTTCAAAGAAGTTCTTCCGCTAATGTTCGTTTTGTGGTGTTTGTTTTACTCTCGATCATTATAATGGTCGTTGACCATCATTATGGCCATTTAAAAGTTATTCGTTCTGCCTTATCAACACTGGTTTATCCATTGCAGTATGTTGTTAATCTCCCCGTCGAAGCTGTAGAGTGGATTTCATATTCATTGGTTACACGCAACAATTTACTGGAAGAAAATGATCGATTAAAACAGGAACACTTGTTGCTTAGTTCGAAGTTACAACGATATGAAGTTCTGGAAGCAGAAAATCGACGCTTACGTAAGTTACTTGAATCTTCTTTCCGTCTTAATGATAAGGTGCTCGTTGCTGAATTAGTTGCAGTTGAATTGCAATCATTCCGTAAACAAATTGTAATCAATAAAGGTCAGCGTGAAGGGGCCTACGATGGACAACCGATAGTTGATGCAGCAGGGATCATGGGTCAAATTGTTCATGTCGGACCATTTTCAAGCACGGTTCTTTTAATTACTGATCCAAACCATGCTTTTCCTGTCCAGGTAAATAGAAATGGATTACGTGCTATAGCAGTCGGTACTGGACAAAACGATAAACTCATACTTGAGCACCTGCCTAATAATGTTGATATACGTGTTGGGGATCTAATAATCTCATCAGGTCTTGGACGTCGTTTCCCTCCGGGTTATCCTGTTGGACAGATTGAAAAGATTTCACGTGATCCTGGGGAACCATTTGCAAAGGTTATAATTAAACCAAGTGCACAATTAGGCAAGAGTCGAGAAGTTTTAATGGTATGGCCATATGAAAATATTAATGCAATTAGTAATGAAGCTGCAGAGATTGCAATAAAATGATCGCACTCGAACAACCTCGGCAAGGTAATTGGATTATTGCCATGAGTTTTGTTGTGGCAATTATGTTAACTGCTTTACCCTTACCTGAATGGGCAGTTAACTGGCGACCGGTCTGGGTTGCAATTGTCTTAATCTATTGGTGTATGGCTGTGCCCGATCGTGTCGGCATTGCTGTTGGTTGGTTTCTAGGTTTATTACTGGATGTACAACAAAGTACTATACTTGGTCAAAATGCGTTAGGCCTTGCCTTGATAGCGTTTATTACAATTAAATCCTATCAACGCATGCGTGTATATCCATTGGCCCAGCAGGCTGTTTTGGTTTGTTTTTATCTATTATTATATGAACTCATTATGTTGTGGATAACAGGCTATTTAGGCACGAGTACTCGTGATTGGACCTATTGGATGCCAGCAATTACAAGTATGTTACTGTGGCCATGGTTATTCATCATTTTGAGAGACTTACGTCGTAAATATCATATCTCCTGAGGCCAACACAAGATACAGATGGTTAAGGAGTTTACCCTCAAAGACCAAGAGCATGAATCACGTTTAATAGCCAGACGTGTATATATTGCTGCTTTCATAATCCTGATGCTGGTAATCATGATTATTTCAAGAATATTTTATTTAACAGTAATACAACATGATCATTTTACGACCTTATCGAAATCGAATCGTGTAAAAATAACACCAATACCACCAATCAGGGGACTTATTTATAGTCGTGATGGTGTCATCCTTGCGGAAAACAAACCCGCATTTAGTCTGGAAGTGATTCCAGAACAGATAGATGATATTGATAAATTAATTAACCATCTTAAAGAAATAATCAGTATCGAAGAAAGTGATATTGAACGGTATAAAAAGACGCTCAAGAAAAAAAGACGATTTGAAAAAATTCCATTACGATTAAATTTAAATGAGTATGAAGTTGCTTTATTTGCTGTGAACCGTCATCGATTTCCCGGTGTTGATGTCGTAGCAGGCCTAAATAGATATTATCCATTTGGTGATGAGTTGGTGCATGCCATTGGGTATGTAGCACGCATAGATGAAGATGATATTAAACAACTTGATGAATCAAATTATAGTGGTACAACGCATATTGGTAAGCTTGGTATAGAAAAATCCTATGAATCATTATTGCATGGTGATGTAGGTTATCAACAGATTGAAGTCAATGCACAAGGTAGAGTAATTCGTGTTCTGGATCGAACTTCACCCAGGCCGGGTGAAAACCTTCATTTAACAATTGATCTTTCCTTACAGCGAATCGCGATAGATTCATTAAAGAATAAACGGGGAGCAATTGTTGCAATGGACCCAAGAAATGGTGACATTTTAACTTTTGTAAGTTCACCTGGATACAATCCAAATAAATTTGTAAATGGTATTGATAGCAAGTCATATAAGGCATTGTTATCATCAAAGGATAAACCATTGATTAATCGCGTTATTCAGGGGAAATATCCACCAGGCTCGACGATTAAACCCTTTCTTGGTTTAATCGGATTGGATAACGGAGTTCGACATTTAAGAGATGAATCTTGGTGTCCGGGATGGTTTTCATTAAAAGGACATGAACATCGTTATCGAGACTGGAAAAAAGGAGGGCATGGCTACACCAATTTACATAAAGCGATAACTCAATCATGTGATGTTTATTTTTATAATCTGGCGTATGAACTGGGAATTAATCGTATCTTTGAAGGACTATCTCAATTCGGTTTTGGACAGTTGACCGGTATTGATATCGGTGGTGAGACAAAAGGCTTGTTACCCTCGAGAGAATGGAAACGGAAGGCATTGGGGCAGGCATGGTTTCCAGGTGAGACATTAATAATGGGAATTGGTCAGGGCTATGCCTTGTCTACACCCATGCAGTTAGCCAAGGCGACTGCTTCTCTAGCGAATAAAGGAAAAATTATTCGTCCCCGTTTGGTATTTAGCACAAGTAATTTAATTACCAATGAAGTAAATGCTTTACAAAGTTACTATGAAGATCAGATTACAATAACTAATAACGTATATTGGGATGAGATTATTAACTCATTGAAAGATGTTGTACACGGTGTTGGTGGCACCGCCTGGCGTAGTGGTTTAAATGCAAAATATAAGTTTGCTGGTAAAACTGGTACTGCACAGGTAATAGGTATAGCCCAGGACAAAGAGTATAAAAAAGAGGAGATACCGGAAGAATTTCAGGATCATGCCTTGTTCATTGCTTTTGCTCCGGTAGAGTCACCACGAATTGCAGTAGCGATAATTGTTGAAAATGGTGGTGGAGGATCAAAAATTGCCGCACCTATAGCCCGCAAAATGTTTGATCATTTTATGAAAAACAGAGATTTAATAAGTAAAGGGTAAGTAACTTGGAAGAACGTACTCTTGGACAACGCTTGCATATTGATTTCCCTCTACTGTTCGGTATTTTAGTTTTGTGCGTGATTGGTCTGATTGTTATTTATAGCGCTGGTGGTCAGGATATCGATCTGGTTTATCGACAAGCAGTGAAATTGATGATTGCCTTGGTAGGAATGTTCATTGTTGCGCAACTACCTCCGGCAGAGATTGCCCGTTGGTCATTATGGTTATACCTCTTCGGAATTATCTTATTAGTTCTGGTTATTTTTTATGGTGATATTGGTAAAGGCGCACAGCGTTGGTTAGATTTAAAAGCATTTCGTTTTCAACCGTCCGAATTAATGAAACTATCCGTACCTATGATGATCGCGTTTTATCTTGCAGATAAATCACTGCCTCCGAGGATTTCACGGGTTCTATTGGTATGTGTGTTTATTACAATCCCGGTCTTGTTAATTGCAAAGCAACCAGATTTGGGTACTGCTTTATTAGTAGCTACGGCCGGTTTTTCAGTGCTTTTTATTGCCGGGGTTTCCTGGCGTTTATTGATATCAATGGGAATACTTGCTGGTGCAAGTGCGCCGATACTCTGGTATTTCATGCATGATTATCAAAAACGAAGAGTATTAACTTTCCTGAATCCAGAACATGATCCATTAGGTGCCGGTTATCACATAATACAATCAAAAATTGCAATTGGCTCGGGTGGTTTTTATGGCAAGGGATGGTTAAATGGTACGCAATCGCACCTTGAATTTTTACCTGAACGATCAACAGATTTTATCTTTGCTGTATTTTGTGAAGAATTCGGTATGCTGGGTGTATTATTATTATTATGTGTTTATCTTTTTATAATTTCGCGTGGAATGTATATTGCTATTAATGCGCAACATACATATGGGCGGTTATTGGCAAGTGGTTTAACGTTAACATTTTTTGTCTACATTTTTGTGAATATGGGTATGGTAACCGGACAACTTCCTGTTGTGGGGGTGCCATTACCCTTGATCAGTCATGGTGGTACTTCTATGGTAACATTGATGATAGGCTTCGGTATCTTGATGGCGATACATACCCATAGACGTTTACTCTCATTTTAACTAAAACCTAGAAACCTCAGTTAACGGCACCAAGTCAGAACAATGTATTTCAAATTAAAATATTACACTATTTCAGTACTTAACTTATTTGCTGGGTTTGCCCCCTATGCATTTGATTGCACGTTTTTCAGGCTCATTTGCCTACATGGACGTAGGTAAGTAGCGTGAGCAGGACGCAGAAGCTTTGTTTGACAGCGAAAGCCTTACGTAGAATGGCTGGTTTTTGTTCCTCGGCTTTGACTCCTTGTGTCGCTCTACCTCGAGAATGTGTTCCAGACATTCTCTACCTCCTCCATCCTTGGAGTCGTCCTGCGTCTATGCAGTCGTGTAAAACCAGCATACCGTACGTCCTGTACATAACTATGCGCGGCTTTCTAGTCGACGCAACTGAAGCTGAAAAAACGCACACTTAACATGCCATTCTTTGTAAATGATTCATGGTGCAAACGGGTTATCGCCATGGATGGCGTGTATTCAGCTTTTGCAGGAGCAAAAAGCTGTCAACTGAGATTTCTAGGTTATATGCTTAAATTAGATATTATATCTACTGTATTTCTTTGCCTGACTTTTAATATTGCACAGGCAAATATAACTATTTCAGCTTCACAGGATGAATTCATTGCTCAAATGGCGAAACAACATGGATTTGACGGATCTAGTTTAACGAAATTATTTGAGCAGGCGATTGTTTCTCAATCTATTCTTGATGCAATATCAAAACCGGCAGAAAAGAAACTTCCCTGGTATAAATATCGTAAAATATTTATACAGGAAAAAAGGATTAATCAAGGCGTTACATTTTGGCTAAACAATAAATCTAAACTTATAGAAGCTGAAAAAAAATTTGGCGTTCCAGCTGAAATTATCACTGCTATCATTGGTGTTGAAACATTTTATGGTCGTAAAGCCGGAAGTTATCGTGTTGTTGATGCACTAAATACACTTGCATTTCATTACCCAAAACGCGCTACTTTCTTTCGTGCAGAGTTTGAACAATTTTTGCTTCTCACACGAGAACAAGGCTTCGATCCACTGTCATTAAAAGGATCTTATGCGGGCGCAATGGGTATGCCTCAGTTTATTTCAAGTAGTTATCGTCATTATGCAATTGATTTTGATGGGGATGATATTATTGATATCTGGAACAATCCGAATGATGCAATCGGGAGTGTAGCCAACTACTTTGTTGAACATGGCTGGCAAAAAGGTAAACCTGTAATCGCCAAGGTAAAAGTTGATGGTAATAATTATAAGCAGGCTTTAAACGATGATCTGGAACCTGATATTTATAAATCTGATCTGGAAAAACTGGGAGTTAAGTCAAATTTATTTATTGAGAAAAATGAAAAATTAAAATTATTTGAATATGAGCTGGAAAATAATAATGAATATTGGCTTGCCCATAATAATTTTTACGTCATTACTCGTTATAATCATAGTTCCTTATATGCTATGGCCGTTTATCAATTAGCATTGGAGATAGAGGAACGTATTAATCAATCGACTCAGGTCTTAGAAAAATAGAAAATGTATTCATATTTCCTAATCTTTATTAGAAGAACAGTAGTTAGCATAACTATAGTTACATGTTTATTACTATTATCTGCATGTGGAGGAATAAATATAGTTTCAACCTCAGGTGATGCAGCACCATATACGCAAGTCGATGTATCTAATATTCCAAATGCAGTACCAAAAAATGAACCAAAAAGCCGTTACGGTAACCCAAAATCATATGTGGTATTTGGCAAACGTTATTATGTAATGGAAAGTAATAAAGGATTTGTTGAGAAGGGAATTGCTTCATGGTACGGCACTAATTTTCATGGTAAGCGTACATCCAGCGGTGAAACTTATGATATGTATGCTATGACAGCTGCACATAAAAACTTGCCACTACCAAGCTATGTCAAGGTAACAAACCTGAATAATGGCAGACATGTTATTGTTAAGGTTAATGATCGAGGGCCATTTCATGAAAACCGTATCATAGACCTTTCTTATACGGCTGCGATCAAGCTTGATATAGTAAAAAACGGAACTGGGCTGGTCGAGGTGAGAGCAGTAGGTCCGGGTCAACCAATACCAGCTAATTCAGGTGACGGAGCACCCGTCAGAACGATCCCGGTTTCTAATAATAATGCTGGTTTTTATATCCAGGTTGGTTCATTTAGTAACTTAATCAATGCAGAAAACTTGAGGCAAAAACTAGGGTCTTTTGGCCAGCATTTGATTAATATTAGTCAGGTTGTTGTCTCTGGCGATACCCTGTATCGGGTCAGGATTGGACCGTTAACTAATATTGATCTGGCTGATTCAATTGTTTCTAAATTAGCAAACCATGGTGTTATGGAACACCGTATTGTCGTTAATTAGTAGAGAGCATAAAATATGAATGCGTGTTGTCCTCATACTTTGTTAATAATGTGCTCAAATGCGGGGTCGGGCAGCGACAAATTATTTATAAACTCCGCTTCTCGGCAATTGCCCCACGCATTGTTCTACCTCGAGAATGTGTTCCCGACATTCTCTCGGTCTTTGTTCCAGACTCGACTCTACCGATTACGTCCATGTAATCGTACCTCCTCCATCCTTGGAGTCGTCCTGCGTCCATGCAGTCGTGTGAGCATAGCCTCGTTTTATGTACAGGACGTACTGTCAGGATTTTGTTCCCGACAAATCCTAAGTACCTGCATCCATGCAGGCAATGCCGATTTTGCAGGAGCAACAATCGGCGAGAACAAAATCTCTAACCGTGTAAAACTCTCTAATATATTTTTAAAGTGAAAAGTATGAAATCAAGATTATTTCAAATCACATTGTTCATGGTATTTATTTTCCTTAATAACCTGCAACTCTATGCAGATACGATGATTATACCTGCCCCACCAAAAATTAATGCATCATCGTATTTGGTGATGGATTTTAATAGTGGCGAGTTATTGGTAGAGGAAAACATTTATCAAAAAGTACCTCCTGCCAGTTTAACCAAGATCATGACTGTTTATGTGGTCGCAAGTGAATTGGAAAATGGGAAAATATCACTTGAAGATGAAGTTCCTGTCAGTGAAAAGGCCTGGAGAACACAGGGTTCAAGAATGTTTATCGAGGTCGATAAGAAAGTCAAACTCGATGATTTGTTGCATGGAGTTATTATTCAATCAGGTAATGATGCCAGTGTTGCATTAGCCGAATATATATCAGGTACTGAAGATGTATTTGCAGACCTAATGAACAAACATGCAGAGCGGTTGGGTATGAAGAATACACACTTTGCTAATAGTACAGGGTTGCCTGATACAAATCATTACACTACAGCCAGTGATTTAGCAATATTAGCACGAGCATTAATAAATGATTATCCGGAAGTTTATGACTTGCACAAGATTAAGGAGTACACCTTTAACAAAATAAAACAACATAATCGTAATAAATTACTCTGGCGTGACCGTAGTGTGGATGGTGTAAAGACCGGGCATACAGAAGAAGCAGGCTATTGTTTGGTAGCATCAGCTATAAGAGATGGAATGAGACTTATCTCTGTTGTAATGGGTACTGATGGTATGAATGCTCGAGCTAAAGCCAGTCAGGCATTATTGAATTATGGTTATCGTTTTTATGAAACACACAAGCTTTATAGTGCAGGTGATTTTATTACCAGTGTGAAAGTTTGGAAAGCAGATATTGATACTTTAAATCTGGGGCTTGTCAAGGATCTCTACATTACAGTCCCTCGTGGTCAATATGAAAAGCTTGAGCCAGTGGTTGAAATTGATAAACAGGTGATTGCTCCAGTTAATCAAGGTGAGCAACAAGGAGTATTAAATATCATGCTAACAAATGAAAATATCATTTCTGTTCCTTTGCTTGCCATGGAAACTGTTTCTGAGGGAGGCATTGTTAATAGATTGAAAGATGAAGTTCGCCTTTTATTTGAATAACTCCTGATCATCCTAGATTCCTCAGTTGACCGGTTCTAAATCATGATTATTTGTTTCAAAATAGTGCGTTATAGTGTGTCAGGTGATCACTTATTGGGTGAATCCGCCTACTCATTTGATTACACGTTTTCAGGCTCATTTGCTTGACAGCGAAAACCTTACATAGAATGACAATGCGCGGCTTTCTAGTCGGCGCAACTGAACCTGAAAAACGCACACTCAAACGAGCCCAACTGAGGATTCTAGGATTATGACACTTGTTTATTTAAACGGTGAGTATAAATCGCTTGCCGAAGCATCAATCAACGTGCTTGATCGTGGCTTTACTTTTGGTGATGGTGTGTATGAAGTTATCCCGATTTTTAACCGTACGATATTTCGGTTTGATGAACATATACAGCGTCTTGAAAATAGCCTAAAAGCTATCTATATGGATAATCCCATAGCAAAGGATGGTTGGTATACAATAATTAATCAGTTGATAGATTCTATAGAGCAATCTGATCAATCGATATATCTACAAATTACTCGTGGCGTAACTGATCGTGATCACGATATTTCATCAGCTGATAATCCGACAATATTTGCTATGAGTCGTCCTTTAGGAAAAAAAGATTTATCTGCAGGTATAAAGGCAATTACCCACGAAGACATTCGTTGGCAATATTGTGATATCAAGGCTATTACCTTATTACCAAGCGTGTTACTAAAACATAAAGCAAAAAAACTTGGCGCAAGAGAGGCTATCCTGATAAGGGAGGGTTATGTTACAGAAGGGGCTGCCAGTAATGTTTTCATCTGTAAAAATGATGAGATATTAACTACTCCTAAAAGTAATCATGTCTTGCCTGGTATAACACGTGATTTGGTGCTTGAAATAATATCTAAAAATAATATTACTTATGTTGAGATTGCTATTAGAGAAGAACAATTATTGGATGCCGATGAGATTTGGGTAACAAGTTCAACCTGGGAGATAGTTCCAGTTATTGAATTGAATAATAAACCAGTGGGGTCTGGAAAATCAGGACCAGTTTGGCATAAAGTAAATCAACTGTATCAAGAATTTAAAAGTAGCTACTGTAACTAACTATAAACTATGGAAATATACAAAACCTTTACAATTGAAGCGGCTCATCGACTACCAAATTTACCAGATGATCATAAGTGTAGTCGATTACATGGACATTCATTCAATATTGAAGTACATATTTCCGGAGATGTTGACGAAACTACCGGATGGGTGATGGACTTTGCTGATATAAGTAAAGCGTTCAAACCATTATTCGAACGCCTGGATCATCATTATCTTAATGAGATTGAAGGTTTGGAAAATCCGACTAGTGAGAACCTTGCCAAATGGGTTTGGCAGAAACTTATATCTGATTTGCCAATATTAACTTCCGTTATTGTGAAAGAGACCTGTACGGCTGGATGTATCTATACCGGGAAATAATTGAATACCTCTAATAATTCACTTTTTAACGATTCAATGTGCCGTATCTTATAAATCATTCACGGTAGCTGCGTCAGCTCGGCAACTGCTCGGTCTCTGTTCCAGACTCGTCTCTACCATTCACACACCCCTCAAGGGGGTACCGAGGTCCATGTGAACGTCCCGGCGTTGCTCTACCTAGAGAATGTGTCCCCGGCATTCTCTCGGTCTCCGTTCCAGACTCGACTCTACCGATTACATCCATGTAATCGTACCTCCTCCACACCCCTCAAGGGTTATTTTCAATACCCCTCGAGGGGTGAACCCACATGGCATAAAGGTAACGAGGTCCTAGCACTCATGAATAAATCACTATTTTTTAAGGCATCCAATAATGCATTTTAGGTCTTAATGCCGACGCCTTTATTTAAAAGATGCAAAGAGATCGTGAACAGAACTGCAGTAAAAATAGTCAATATAAAAAAGGCATTAGTAATACTTATATCTGATTCACCCAGCATGCCATATCGAAAGGCATTTACCATATACAAAATTGGATTAAATGCGGACACAGTTTGCCAGAATTCAGGCAGCATATCGATTGAATAGAATACACCACCCAAATAAATCAAAGGAGTAAGGACAAAAGTCGGAATGATGGAAATATCATCAAATTTTTTAGCAAAGATAGCATTAATTAGTCCAGCCAAAGAAAAAACAATTGATGTCATGAATACAACGGCAATTGTAATAGTAAAACTATGCAGGTTTAATTCAGTGAAACAAAGTGCAATGATTGTTACAACTGCACCAACAAGAAAACCTCGAACAACACCACCGGTGATAAATCCGGTCAGGATTACGATGTTGGGAATAGGTGCGACCAACATCTCTTCAATATGGCGTTGAAATTTGGCACCAAAAAAAGAAGAGACAACATTAGCGTATGCATTATTGATTATAGACATCATTATGATACCAGGCGCAATGTAGTCTATATAGCTAAAACCATTCATAGTACCGATTCTCGGACCAATTAAACTACCAAATATAACAAAATAGAGTGTCATGCTAATCGCAGGCGGAAGAATAGTTTGTACCCATATTCTTGTAAATCGAGTTACTTCCTTAATTACAATGGTGTTGAATGCAATAAGTATTGATTGTTTATACATGCGTATTGTTGCTGTTATTTAGCAAATCAAGAAATAATTCTTCCAGGCGGTTTGATTTATTCCGCATACTGCATACGTTAATATTTTCCGCAGAAAGGAATTTAAAAAGATCGTTAATATTTTTTTCACGATTTACTTCTACTTCTATAGTTGAGCAATCTATTAATTTGGCATTAAACCCATTTAATTCAGGTAATGTTTCAACTGGATCAACCAGGTCCAGGATAAATGTTTCTTTACTAAGCTTGGATAGTAATTGTTTCATCGATGTATTTTCGATGATTTCACCTTGATCAATAATGGCAATGTTTTTACAAAGACTTTCAGCTTCTTCAAGATAATGTGTAGTAAGTACAATCGTGGTTCCCTGCTGGTTGATATCAGTCAGGAAATCCCACATCGATCGTCTTAACTCAACATCAACGCCTGCAGTTGGTTCATCTAAAATCAGCATTCGCGGTTCATGTATTAAAGCCCTGGCTATCATCAAACGACGTTTCATACCGCCAGATAAATTTCGTGAACGTTCATGACGTTTTTCCCAAAGCCCGAGTTTACCAAGGTATTTTTCTGCCCGTTCCATTGCTAGACGACGTTTAATACCGTAGTAACCACCCTGGTTTACTACTATATTCAGGCACGTTTCGAATTGTGAGAAATTGATTTCCTGTGGAACGATTCCAATGCATGCTTTTGCTGCTTCATCATCAGTATCAATATCATATCCAAAGACCTTGACGGAACCTGATGTTTTATTAACGAGGCCACAAATTATACCAATAGTCGTAGATTTCCCCGCTCCATTTGGACCCAGTAATGCGAAAAAGTCACCCTGGTTTACATTTAGATTAATATCATTCAGCGCTACGAGCTTATTAGCATATATTTTATTTAAATTATTTATTTCTAACGCGGACATAGCGAAATAACAGAATAATTAAAATCAATATGATTGGTCACATTCAGTATGACTATAATTTATAGTATAAATAAATCGGTCTGGTATGGAACAGTCCGGACTGGGAGAGAGTCAGATTGGGTGAGTGTAAAACTAGCTTATCAGTTACCTTCAAGTTTTGAAATCTCTTCTTTTTGCGATTCACCCACTTTGCTTAATGCCATAGCCAAAACACTGTCTCGTTTAAGTGCCAGTTTGAAATAATCTTTCGCTATCTTTATTAGTCGAGTTTCGTCATCTGTTCTGACATACGCATTTCTTTCGCCGCTACTACCATCCATTAATGCCTGTTCACCGAAATAATCTCCGGGTTCTAGTCTGGCAAGAATGTTAATTTTGCCATCTTCATCAATTATAAATACTTCAACAATACCGTCCAGGACCACATATAAATGTTCACCAGGTTCAGATTCTTTTATAACAAAATCACCAGGCCCTACCGTAACGACTTCGGTCCATGAACGATAGGAATCGAGTTCGACTTCTGACAGAGATTGAAAAAGTCGCAATTTACCAAGCATATCACGCACTTCTTGTTCTTCTGCTTTAAAAGCGGGAATGGTGGTTACGTCTTCCGACTCATCAAGACCGCTTACATGTAGTAACACATGTTTTTTGTCAATTCGAAAAAGTTTGCTTGGATAAAGCGCTCGCACACTGGCATTTCGTCTTCCAGTGCCACCAGGAAGTAGAGATTGTTCACCGAAAAAATCACCCTCACGCAAGGTAGCTATAGTAATTTCGCGTCCACCCATCCCACTTCTAATTGAGACTTCAACAGTGCCTTCCAGAATAACGTACATACAATCGCCAATTTCTTCCTCACGAATGATGCCTTGTTTCATATCATATTCTTCATAACCATTATCAGGAGAATTAATGATTTCTTTCAATTCAGCATCACTGAGTGAAGCAAAGATAGGTACCTTACTGAGATGGCTTGGGCTAATATTATTCTCTGTCATTTTACTTACCTTGAAATATCATTTCGGTTCATTGAACATGCTTTAAGCATAGTTGATTGTAATTAAAAAAAATTGATGCGTCGTCTTATTATGACCACGATAGTAATAAAAAATATCCATGATAAAAAATTCAAGTGGTTGTATTTGTTACTCTTATCACATTTTTTCAATTTTTGTTAAACGAATAGAGAACTGCGTCACATAACAGATAACCCGAAAGTTGTTTGTTCCCTTAATGATCAAGTTTCTTCGCCGCCTTTCGATTCTTTTCTTGTTACTTTTTTCTTTGTAGTCTTTTTCTTGCTTGTTTTGATTTGAGTGCTCTCATTAGAATCAGAACTGGATGTTTCATCGCTCCCGGGCCATGGACTGAATGGAAATGGACGTTCTTCAGATTTAAAAGTTATATAGAGTAGAATTTGCGAAACATATTTGGTTAATGAGTCGCTAAAATCGAGTAGTTGGTCATTTAATTCGGTAGTGATCAGTTTCATAATGAATTGGAAAATAACCATTAACCAAATCAGGATAAAAAGAAAATAAAATATGACACCATACACAAGTATGAATAGACCGCGAGTCCATACATCAATGTTCTTGACGTTTTCTTTAATGTCCATACTCCATCTCCCAGATTGGTTATTCTATATAGTTAATAGTTGACGTATATCACTAAAATTGCAATGACAAAATGGATGCAATTTGATTAGTTATTAAACCCTGATGACCAGGCTAATTATTCAACCAAATTTCCTATATTTATAGTACCGCCTCTAATAACTTATTGCTGTAATTCCACCATGCTCCCGTATAGCATTGTAACCACCCATACCGTGGGCATCTTCCATGCGTGAACATAGATGGCATTGGTCTGTATCTTCAAGGATCGGTATACCCCTCAAGGAGTACTGAAAATAGCCTACTTGAGGGGTGTGCAGTCACCGATGGAGAAACTCTGATCATTCAAACCAAGTAGATTAATACCTTCAATGACAGGGTTCCCCCCTTAAATGTCTCTGCATTTATAATATTAGTATTCATCAATTTGGCTATGACAGCCAGATGTTCTGCCTGAATTATGGAAATTTGGCGCTTCTTACTCGAATATTTAGCAATATGATCGCCCTAAATTCCTTTATTTTCCAGTAATGTGGCAGTATTTGGCATAATCATCGCCTGATGATGGGCTGGTCTGAGACCTATCCAGGCTGTGTTGCCTGTAAATGCATTGACAGAGCGGAGGTCTGACAGGGTTTGACCGTGTTTTAACATCATCTGGACGATTGAATATATGTTAGTCTTTTATCCAGGAACTTGAATTATAAGCAAAAATTTATGCAAGAAATTGATGAAGATACCATCATGGAGTTTCCCTGTCAGTTTCCCATTAAAGTAATGGGAATGGCAGAGGAAGGTTTTGATATTTTAGTAGTTGGTATTGTGAGAAAACATGCGCCTGATTTATCTGAAGGCGCAATAAAAAGTCGTCTTAGCCAGGCAGGAAAATATATTTCTATAACTGTGACTGTGGACGCAGAGAGCAGGCAACAACTGGATAATATCTATCTTGATCTTACCGCCCATGAAAAGATATTGATGGCGCTATGACCTTTCAGATAAAAGACCTGGGTATGCAGGATTATGCTGAAATATATAATGCCATGCGTGAATTTAATGATCAGCGTGATTCTAATTCAGAAGATCAAATATGGTTACTCGAACATCCGCCTGTTTATACATTAGGACTTGCCGGAAAAACGGAACACCTTTTAAATACAGCTGGTATACCTGTAATAAAAACTGACCGTGGTGGGCAAGTGACCTATCATGGCCCTGGTCAATTAATTGCTTATATGTTGATCGATTTAAATCGACGACCATATGCCATCAAAAAATTAGTTTCATTGATAGAAATGTCGGTTATTAATTATCTTGATGATTGTGGAATAAAGTCTGAACGCAAACCAGGTGCACCTGGTATCTATGTTGACGGGGAAAAAATAGCTGCATTAGGTATTCGCGTAAGAAAAGCTGGCACCTATCATGGTTTAGCATTAAATATAAGTATGGATCTTAAACCATTTACAGGTATTAATCCTTGTGGATACGAAGGTATGGTCTGTACCCAGCTAATACATTATAAGAAAGATATTACTCTTGCCGAAGTAAAGATGAATTTACCAAATTATCTGATTAAACATCTGGACCAGTCATCTGATACGTTGTCTGATGTCGCATAGATAACAAGGATAGTATTATGTATCAGGATAATATTCATAAGCAGCCAGAACGCGATAAACGCGGCAGATTAAAGACAAATAGAATTCCAATCAAGATTGTTCCCATTGAAGGCAGGCTTTCAAGAAAGCCAAAATGGATTAAATCCAGGGCGCCCACGGATGAAAATGTATTTAATCTTAAAAAAATAATACGCAAACATAAATTGCATACCGTTTGTGAAGAAGCCTCGTGCCCAAATCTTGGTGAATGCTTTGGGTACGGTACAGCCACTTTTATGATTATGGGTGATATCTGTACACGTCGTTGCCCATTCTGTGATGTTGCGAATGGCAAGCCTCAAGCACTTGATTCAGATGAGCCAGCCAATCTGGCTGATGCAATTAAATTAATGCAATTGAAATACATAGTAATTACTTCTGTTAATCGGGATGATCAATTGGATCGAGGTGCAGGCCATTTTGTTGCTTGTATAGACAAGATAAGAATTGAATGTCCAGAAACCAAAATAGAAATACTGGTGCCAGATTTCAGATCGAAGATTGATATCGCACTTGATATTTTGAAAAATTCACCACCTGATGTCTTTAATCATAATCTTGAATCAGTACCACGTTTATATACCAAAATCAGGCCGGGTGCTGATTATTCTGCTTCATTAGTATTAATTAATAAATACAAACAGCAAAATAATACTGTCTTGACTAAATCCGGAATAATGTTAGGTCTTGGAGAGACAATAGAAGAAGTTAAACAGGTCCTGGAAGATTTAAGAAATCATGATTGTGATATGGTGACAATAGGCCAATATCTCCGACCAAGTCATTATCACTTACCAGTAGATCGTTATGTTCATCCTGATGAGTTTGAGGAACTTGGGCAATATGCAAAAGGCCTTGGTTTCTTAAATGTCGCCAGTGCACCGATGGTCAGGTCATCCTATCATGCTGATTTACAGGCCTCTGGAAAAACAATTAGCTAAACTATTCATTTAATATGAGCTACTCTTTCATCGCTTTAATCAAGGCGATAATTCTTCCGCCAACAATAAACTTTATAACAATTGCACTCGGATTATTATTCAAAAAGCACAAAGTCCTGTCACATGTTTTGTTATATTTCGGTGCATTGTCATTAGTATTATTTTGTTTCGCTCCATTTTCAAACCTTTTGCTTAAAAGCCTGGAAAAATATCCCGCGCTTGAATCACCAGTAGTAATTAATAATGAACAGGCAATAGTTGTTCTTGCTGCAGGAAGTTATCCAAATGCCAAAGAGTATGCCAAAGATATTGATGGAGCAGCTACATTGCAGCGGAATCAATATGCTGCATTTATTTATAAACAGGTTAAGCTTCCTGTGCTTGTGACTGGAGGGTTATTTGAACCGAATCAATTCCCAGAATCAGCAGTTATGGCAGATACATTAAAGAACAGCTTTAATGTAGAGGTGACTTGGCAAGAAGATAAAGCAAAGAATACTGCTGAGAATGCAATTTTTTCTGCTGCGATTTTGAAAGAGAATGGTATAGATTCGATTTATCTTGTAACGCATACCTGGCATATGCCTCGCGCGGTCATGATGTTTGAACAAGAGGGGATCAATGTAACACCAGCACCCACAATGTTTACTTCTACCGAAATCAATCCGGGTTGGTCTTATTACATTCCTTCTGCATCTGCGCTATATGGAACACGTACAGCCTTGCATGAGTATATCGGTACACTCTGGTACAAACTCAGATACTGAACATCGCCTCTAATAGTTCATTCCCTGATTAAAAATAGC
>CAYMPA010000038.1:3369-22223 GCA_964392105.1 uncultured Enterobacteriaceae bacterium | reverse complement strand
TGTTCCGGATAAAGAAGGCGTGCTGACGGTAAAAGGAACGGATACTAAAAAGAATAAATTTAGCTCAACACATGAGATAAATTTAGAAACTTAATATTACTTGAATCCTTATTTGTAGGACTCTTTGCCCAACATAATCTAACTAGTATAAAACCAGATTATTTATTAGTAGGTTTCTTTAATTCAACATGCTTTACAACGATACAACTTGATGCAGCTACATCTCTGGCATCTACTAATTTCTCGTAATTCTTTTTTCCACGTTCATTATCTCTAAAAAAAGAGCCTTTTTCACCGGGCATTTTCATATTTCTTTCGTAAGTAGCACCGTCTTCATAATCGATAAACGTCATTGTTGTTCTAATAGCATCGTATCGACAGGCACAGGTGTACAGATTCTCATCTGTCTGTCCACCCAGTTCAACCATGCAATTCAAGGCGTAACGTACAGTTTCATCTGTCGGATATTCATATGCCATCACCGGTACTGTTCCGAGCAAGAATATAGCTGCACTTGCAACCAGTTTATTCATATATTTATCTCCTAATGTCTTAATATTAATAATTTTATAATTCGTATTATCGAAATTTAGAAACTTAGAGGGGAACTCACTCGTAAAAGTTGCATTTCAATGAGACAAATATGGATCTATTAATTGCATAAGTCGGTCTATATTACCTCTATTTGATACAATTACTTCACGTCCCTTTTCACCGATATTATGCCTTTGGTTGGCATCACCCAATAATCTACAAACTTCATTTGCTAATTCCACTTCATCAGAGACACGAATAAGTACATCCTGTTCTAATAGTAATTCAGTTATTTCTGTAAAATTATATGTATGTGGGCCCGAAATTACTGGTATTCCCAAACTTGCCGGTTCCATCATATTTTGCCCGCCCGTCTTTACCAGACTTCCGCCAACAAAAGCGAGCTGTGAAGCGGCATAGTGTAATTGAAGTTCTCCTAAAATATCCAGTAAATACACAGTATGTTTATCTGCAAACGGTGATTGATCTGTACGTTTTACGTAATTAAATCCCATGTTCTCACAGAGATTAGAAACTTTAGTGGATCTTTCCGGATGTCGTGGAGCAAGGATTAATATTGCATCTGCATATTCTACCAATATTTTATTATGAGCATCTAAAATGATCTTTTCTTCCCCTTCCTGGGTACTAGCAGCAATCCAGATTGGCCGATTTACTGAAAAATAACGTTTTATAGATTGAGCTTGCTCAGTGATACTTTGCGGTATAGTAATATCAAACTTTAAATTGCCCGTGACAAATACTTTCTCTTTTGTCGCACCAAATGAAATAAAACGTGCTGCATCTTTCGATGTTTGTGCTGCAATGATATCTACTAAATTCAATGTCTGCTTCATAAATCCAGATACTAACTGATATCCTTTTGCAGATTTATGGCTTAATCGTGCATTAATAATAAGTATAGGTATACCTGAATTTCTACATGCTTGATAAAGGTTTGGCCAAATTTCAGTTTCCATTGTTATCAATATAGATGGCTGAATAATTTTAAGAAATTGTTTTACAGAAATAGGTAAGTCATAGGGTAAATAGCGATGCCTGACATCTTTTCCAAAATGTTTTGCAACTGTACTAGCCCCGGTAGGCGTCACAGTAGTGACAAGAAGTTGATAATTAGAATGTTGCTCAAGAAGGCGATTGATTATAGGTGTTGCTGCATTAACCTCACCTACAGATACAGCATGAATCCAGATGACTGGTTTATCAATATCATCCCATGAGAGGAATCCAAATCTTTCCTGCCATCTTGACCAGTAAGCAGGGTTTTTCGTACCTAACCAAAAAAGTCTTAATAGAACAAAAGGTGCGAGAAAATAAACTACTAGGGTATAAAGAAGTCGCAATTGTTTTCGAATAATCTTTGTTTATAAATTCAGTTTGAATTAAGGACGTCCAGATATGTATTAACACCCTCATTTAATAAGGTAAATTCCTGGTCATAGCCAACAGCTCGTAAATTGGTAAGATTTGCTTCGGTAAAACTTTGGTAACTTTCCTTTAATGCGTCAGGGAAAGGAATATATTTAATATTTCCTTTTTCATGCCAATCAATTACAGCGTTAGCAACAATATTAAAGCTATTTGAACTGCCCGTACCAACATTAAATAGTCCTGATACATTTGGATTATTCATCATCCATAAATTAACATTTATTACATCATCAACAAATATAAAATCCCTTAGTTGCTCGCCATTAGCATAACCATGACTCCCCTCAAATAATTTCAGTTCGCCGGTTTCTTTTATCTGATTATTAAAATGATAAACGACGCTCGCCATTCCTTTTTTATGCGCCTCTCTGGAACCATATACATTAAAATAACGGAGTCCTGCAACCTGTGAATTCATATCGGCTTTTAGACCTCTAACATAATTATCAAATAATAATTTTGAATAACCATAGACATTTACAGGGCATTCATTTTCAGGTTCTTCAATAAAATTTGAATTTATTCCATATACTGCTGCACTGGATGCATAAATAAATGGAATTGATCGCTCAAGACAATAATGTAGTAATATCTTTGAATAGGTATAGTTATTATCCATCATGTACTGTCCATCCCATTCTGTTGTCCTGGAACAGGCCCCTTGGTGAAATACCAAATCGATCTGATCACATACACTATCGCGTTTCTCAATTAAGTGTATAAAATCGGCTTTATCAATATAATCAGCAATCTTGTTTACAGCCAGATTCTCAAACTTTTTACCATCCGTTAGATCATCGACGACGAACACATCTTCTCTACCAAGCTTATTTAACCCGGTAACAAGTTGACTGCCTATAAAACCTGCTCCTCCAGTAACGACAATCATCCTAGAACCCTCAGTTGGAGCCGTTTGAGTGTGCATTTTT
Source organism: uncultured Enterobacteriaceae bacterium (assembly GCA_964392105.1). Taxonomy (GTDB): domain Bacteria; phylum Pseudomonadota; class Gammaproteobacteria; order Eutrophobiales; family Eutrophobiaceae; genus UBA7359. The sequence continues at coordinate 19,308 of CAYMPA010000038.1, read as the reverse complement.
CAGGTTCAGTTGCGCCGACTAGAGAGCCGTGCATAGTCATTCTATGTAAGGCTTTCGCTGTCAAGCAAATGAACCTGAAAAACGTGCAATCAAATGGATAGGCTGACTTATCCAGTGGATGTCCACCTAGCACACTATAAGGTATTATTTTGAAACACATAATCATAATTTAAGGCCGGTCAATTGAGGATTCTAGGATCACATTGACCTCTAATTATTACCTTTTATTCTTTCCAGAATTAATGAGGTTGAACAACCTCCTTCAAATGGCAAGATAATTACGTCTCCCCCAGAATTTCTAACAGATGTAGCACCAGCAATTTGCTCTTCTGTGTAATCACCGCCTTTAACGAGTATATCCGGTTCTAATAAAGAAATTAGCTGCTCAGGCGTATCTTCACTAAACGGCACCACCCAATCAACACATGCCAATGCATTCAAAACCATCATTCTATTTTCTATTGAGTTTATTGGTCTTGAATCGCCTTTTAATCGTTTTACAGATTCATCATCATTAACAGCAATGATTAGACGATCGCCAAGTGATCTTGCCTTAACCAGATAATTAATGTGACCTGCATGTAAGATATCAAAACAACCATTGGTCATAACTACTTGTTCGCCATTTCTTTTTGCATGATGGATAACTTGTATTGCAGTATTTTTATCCATGAAACCTGATGATTGATACTCATTGATACTTACACTATTAAGCTCATCTGTTGTGACAGTTGCAGCACCGAGTCTTTCAACTACCAGACCTGCTGCAGTATTAGCTAACGCTGTTGCTTGATCTATTTTAAAATCAGATGCGATTGCAGCACCTAAAACAGCTATCACTGTATCTCCAGCACCGGTAACATCATATACTTCGTGCGTTTCTGCCTTGAGATGTAATGGTCCCTGATTATTACGTAGTAATGTCATGCCTTTTTCACCACGTGTTACCAGTAATGCTTCTAGTTGTAAGCTTTTGCAAAGTTCAGTGCCCTTGTCTATTAACGTTTCATTTGAATCACAATCACCAACAACGGCTTCAAGTTCTTTTTGATTAGGCGTAAGGATACTTGCGTGACTATAACAACTGAAATCAGTTGATTTTGGATCAACTAATACTGTTATATCTTTATCGTTAGCATGTTTAATAAGTGTTTGAACCTGGGTCAGGCTCCCTTTTGCATAATCCGATAAAATTACAACATCGACTGATTCAATCAACTGTAGATATTTTTCAAAAAGATTTTCAGTGCTTGGGATGTGGTCATCTTTTTCATAATCAAGACGAATTAGCTGTTGATGCTGACTCAATACTCGTCGTTTGGTTATGGTTGGGAATCCATCCTGATGTACAAAGTGACATTCCACGCCTTTTACAGCAAGAATATTTTCTAAACGTAAAGATGCTTCGTCCTTTCCGGTAATTCCCAATAGTTGCACATTAATCCCCAGTGATGAGACATTAATTGCCACATTAGCTGCTCCACCAGGTCGCTCTTCTGTATTTGTTACACGAACAACGGGAACAGGTGCCTCTGGAGAAATACGATTGGTTTCACCATAAATATATTGATCAAGTATAATGTCGCCAACGACTAAAACTTTTGCCAAATCACTAGGCTTAAAAACAATTTCTTGCATTACAACAATTGGTTCTTATTTAGGTCAATTCGACGGAATTTTAACACACGATAATTATCATAGTATTCAATATGTTGGTTAAAACGCATCTATTTTTACTTTACTTGCTATTTTGTACGCGAATTTGTCTGGCTGACAATACAATTCCTGAATTTTTTGAAGTGAACTACACCTTATATAGTAATGACATGAAGATTGGCATGATGGAGAGGCGCTTCTTTAAACATGAAGAAGGTAATTATTCCTTTCGCTCGGAGAGTAAAACAACTGGATTCATCTCTTTATTCAGAAAAGACCACATTGTTGAAGAAAGTAACTGGGATTTTATTGATTCCAATTTCACACCTCTACTCTACATATACCAACATACAGGGGGGAAGAAAGACAGAGATGTAGAAATCAGTTTTAATTGGAATGAGAAACAGATCATAAACCGTGTTAATGATTCAACATGGCGTATGCAAACCCAACCTGGGATATTGGATAAATTACTCTATCAATTAACCATTATGTCTGATCTTAAATCAGGGCATATTCCAGAAAGTTATACCATAGCTGATGGTGGCAAGATAAAACAATATATGTTTGAACATATTGCCGATGAGGTATTAAAAACTCCTATTGGAGAATTTAATACAATTAAACTTGCCCGTCACAAGTCAAATAGTAATCAGAAAACCTTTTTATGGTGTGCATATGATCTGGATTTCTTACCGGTAAAAGTGACAAATACAGAAAAAGATGACCGTCTAACTACAGCAATTATAAAAACAGTAAGAGGTTTTGGATTTAATATAGAGTAATTAACATAACCAGTTAATTATTTATCGTTTAAGCTGCTTGATAAGTTCATTTGGTGGCATATAACCCGGAAGCATCCTGCCATTTTGTAAATAAATTGCTGGAGTTCCACGCACACCTAACCTTTGTCCGAGCTCATATTGTTCCGCAACAGGATCATTACATGACTTGGCTTCAATTGATTCTTGATTTTTTGCTGCTGTTAATGCCTTTTGCCGATCATCAGCACACCACACATTACTCATTTCTCGACCTGTTGCAGATTCTACACCCGCACGAGGATAGGCAAGATAACGAACACTAATACCAAGTGAATTCAATTCAGGAACATCACGATGGAGTTTCCTGCAATATCCACAATCAACATCTGTAAAGACGTAGATTGCATCTTTTATTTTTTCAGACGCAAATTCAATATAGTCATTTTTATTAATACCATTGAGCAACTTAACTCTGACATCTGCACGAACATCTTCGGTTAAATTACGACGCTCATTTATATCTAACAAATCTCCCTTAAATACATAATTACCATCACGAGTCATATAAACCACATCTGGGCCAATTAACACCTGATAAAGCCCATCTACGGGTGTCGATTTAACACTATCTATTTGGACATCAGGAAGGAACCTGGATAATGCTGTATTTAATTCTTCTTCTAATCCATCGTCTGCAATAACTGTAAAAGAGGCAAAAATTCCTAAAAGTATAATCACACTAAACTTCATACTAGCTCCAACAACATAAATTTTTAGAATTGGTTTTGGTTACAGCTTAACGCTATTTACAATAATATCAGACCATTATACAGGGTATCTGTTCCCTTACAGTATAAAGCTATATTCAGTGGTAAATATTCGATGTGTCGTTTTTTCCATGATAAAGTCATAATAATATATTGAATTCTTATAAAACGGATTTGAATGAATAGCACGGCAAAAAAACAAGTGTCTAAAACAAAACTCGATCTTGGCTATATCCTTGATTTATTGGAAAAAGATGGTCTGATAAATCAACAACAGCGAGTTCAATTAGCTAATATCAGTTCTGACCAGACCAAGATTCAGATTCATCCATTAATAACTATTGCTGAGCAAGGATGGCAATCATCAACTAAACCCAGTAACCCACTTAGTCTTGAAACGCTAACAAAGTGGCTGGCCGAAAAAGTAAACCAGCCATATCTACGGATTGACCCATTAAAAATCGATGTGCAAAAGATCACTTCGGTCGTATCACAAGCCTATGCGTCAAAACTAAAAATATTGCCGGTAGAAGTAAATAATAAAGAGCTCACTATTGCGACATGTGAACCCTTTATTACAGCATGGGAAAGCGAATTGGCACGCATTGCAAAACTCAAGATTAAACGCGTTATTATTAATCCCAGGGATCTTGAACGTTATTTGATTGAATTCTATGGCGTAAGTAAATCTATTTTAGGTGCAGTAGGTCAAAAAAGAGATGAGCCTATTGCCCTTATTCAAAATTTTGAACAATTAGTCCAGGTAGGAAAAGCTGGCGAACCAGATGCCAATGACCAGCATATAGTAAGTATTGTCGATTGGTTATTACAATTTGCCTTTGAACAACGTGCCAGTGATATTCATCTTGAACCACGACGGGAAAAAGGACGAATTCGTTTTCGAATAGATAGCGTATTGCATGTAGTACATGAACTACCCGTCGTCTTGATGGGGGCAATTACAAGTCGTTTAAAGTCTCTTGGCCGAATGGATGTCACTGATCGACGTCGGCCACAAGACGGAAGGGTCAAAACAATCACCCCATCTGGTAAAGAAGTTGAAATGCGTTTATCAACAATGCCAACCACTTTTGGCGAAAAACTTGTAATCCGTATCTTCGACCCTGAAATGTTGGTTAAGAGTTATAAAGATCTTGGTTTTACTCAACATGATCAGACACTAATTAATCAGATGCTGGGTAGTCCACATGGGATCATTCTTATCACGGGGCCAACAGGATCAGGAAAGACAACTACTTTATATTCAACGCTTAACCAGATTGCCCGACCAGAAATAAATATTTGTACTATTGAAGATCCTATTGAAATGGTTGAACCACAGTTTAACCAGTTACAGGTACAGCAATCTATCGGTGTTGATTTTGCTTCCGGCGTCAGAACACTTCTAAGACAAGATCCCGATATAATTATGATTGGTGAGATTCGTGATAAAGAAACTGCAGATATTGCAATTCAATCTGCATTAACAGGTCATCTTGTTTTATCAAGTTTACATACAAATGATGCCCCATCTGCCATCACACGTTTAATTGACATTGGTATGCAACCTTTCCTTCTAAACGCAACAATACAAGGAATCATTGCCCAAAGACTATTAAGAACATTATGTGTTCATTGCAAGGAATATGTAAAAACCGATAGAAAATCCTGGGATGAATTTACCAAGCCCAACAGATTGAAGATGCCTCCTAACATATGCAAACCTGTAGGCTGTGAAGAGTGCCGACATACGGGATATTTGGGTCGTACTGGTATCTACGAAATCTTAAGACTAGACTCGACAATTCGTGAGAAGATCACAACGCAAACTAATCTGGATGTATTACGAGACATCGTATTAAAAAGTGGTATGCGACCATTAAAAATAGGTGGCGCACAAAAAATTGCTGATGGATTAACTACACTTGAAGAAGTCTATTCTGTATTACCACAGCATTAGACTTAATATCGTTATATCATCCTCTAGGATGATGCTCCGCATGTAAATCTTTTAATCGTTCCCTTGCTACATGCGTATAAATTTGAGTGGTAGATATATCACTATGTCCTAATAACATCTGCACTACCCTGAGATCTGCACCATGATTGATCAGGTGTGTGGCAAAAGCATGTCGAAGAACGTGTGGAGACAACGTTTTGTTAATCCCGACGACGATTGTATATCGTTTAATCATGTGCCAAAAGGTTTGGCGTGTCATTGCTTTACCGCGGTTACTTGGAAATAATGCATCCGACAAAGAATGATTAAGTATTTCGCTGCGTGCAGAATTGAGATAACGGTTAAGCCACTGGGTAGCCTCTTCTCCCATTGGCACCAAACGCTCCTTATTACCCTTTCCTGTAACACGAACGACGCCTTGTCTTAAATTAACTTGTTGTATCGTTAGATTAACAAGCTCTGATACACGTAAACCAGTCGCATACAATAATTCCAACATGCACTTATCCCGAATTCCAAGCATCCGTTCTGTATCAGGAGCTTCAAGCAAAGCTTCTACTTCAGACTCAGTCAGCGACTTTGGTAAAGAACGCCCAAGTCGAGGAGCATCGACATTACTCACTGGATTTTGTTTTATCTGATCCTCTCTGAGTAAATATTCGTACAAGCGACGTAGACTTGATAATCTTCTAGCTACTGTTCTAACGGATTTGCTATCAGGTAATGCCAGATACGCAAGTATATCAGTCGGCTCTACTTTTACTAACTCAATTTGCTTTTGTTGTAACCATAATGAAAATTTATACAAGTCACTGCGATAAGCGGATAATGTATTCTCACTCAAGCCTCGCTCCATCCATAACGCATCAAGAAATAGATCGATAATCTGTTTTGATTTGGTTGATATGTTTTTCTGATTTTCAGTGGCTTGATTCATGTTCAAGCAGCCATGACTTTATTGAGGTTTTTTTTTGATTGCCCATGTAGCCACCCAAACCTGTCCTGGAAACAACACGATGGCAAGGAATAAACAGTGCTAATGGGTTAGTACGACAAGCTTGTCCAATAGCACGACTACTTGTATTTAACTCATGTGCCAGTTCACCATAAGTTATGGTTTCTCCGACTGGAATTTCTCTTAATCTATTCCAAACCTTCAACTGAAATGGAGTACCGTACGGAGATAATTTTACCTTATCTGAAAAATCTGCAGTCTTGAAATAGTAATCAAGAGAATCATTAATCAGATCACTATTTTTATGAGTAACTTGATTAGGTGAAGAATCATCCGGCAACCATCGTAATTCTGTAATAGCATTCTTCTGATAACGGATACCCAGTTTTCCTACTGGTGTTTGGTAGGTTTTATCGAAATCTTGACTGTAGTTTGATTTCAAGGATCTGGTCAGTAATAATTGAATGTACCAGATTTTACAGATACCGGGCTGGAGTAACCAGCCCGATGTAAGAAATTATGATTTAGACTTAATTTTTTCCTTAATACGTGCTGCTTTACCACGAAGATCACGCATGTAATACAATTTTGCGCGACGTACATCACCACGGCGCTTTACCTGAATCTCAGCAACACTGGGACTGTAAGTCTGGAAGACACGTTCTACACCTTCACCATAAGAAATTTTACGTACAGTGAAAGATGAATTCAGGCCACGATTTTTAACTGCAATGACAACACCTTCAAAGGCCTGTAAACGTTCACGTTGACCTTCTTTTACTTTTACCTGAACAACAACAGTATCACCTGGACCGAATTCAGGGACTTCACGTTTCATTTGTTCGGCATCGAGTTGTTCGATTATGTTTGCCATCTTCATACTCCAATCACGTTATTTATCTCTATTCGATTGTTCAGTTTCAGCAATAAATTCCTGCAACAATCCTTTTTGTTCATCATCGAGTTCAATCGACTCGATTAAGTCTGGTCGCACCTGCCAGGTTTTTCCCAGCGCCTGTTTTAAACGCCAGCAGCGTATTTGCTCATGATTACCACTTAGTAAAACATCAGGCACCTGATAATCATTAATCTGTTCAGGGCGCGTATAATGCGGATAGTCCAGCAAACCGTCAACAAATGAATCCTCATTCGCTGAATCTTCATGTCCTAAAACACCGGGTAATGTCCGGCAAACACTATCTATTAACACCATTGCGGCAAGTTCGCCGCCGCTGAGGACATAATCACCAATTGACCACTCCTCATCTATTTCGGATTCGATGATACGTTCATCGATCCCTTCATATCTTCCCGATACCAGTATCATTCCGCTTCGTCCAGCCAGTTCATGTACACCAGCTTGATCCAAACGCTTTCCTTGCGGTGAAAGATAAATCACCCTGGTTCCTGGTTGCGCTTGTCTGGCCTTGCTAATTGCAGAGCAAACAGGCTCATACATCATTACCATGCCCGGACCACCACCATAGGGTCGATCATCCACTGTCTTGTGTTTATCTTCTGTGAAATCACGTGGATTCCAGGCTCTAAATTCAAGCAGACTATCTGCTACTGCCCGGCCAATAACACCATGCTCTAGTACCGGAGGAAACATCTCCGGGAAAAGAGTTATAACATCAAGTTGATACATCACTCATCAATTTGCCAATCGACATGCATCTTTTTGGCTATCAAATCAACTTGTTTCACATAAATATCCATCACCAATGGAATTAATATCCTGACTTTATTGTCGCCTGTTCCACTGATAACAAGTACATCGTTTGCACCCGTTTCGGCTATATCTCTGATTTTGCCCAAGCTAATTTCATCCTGATTAAGAACTTCAAGGCCAATCAAGTCATGCCAGTAAAACTCACCTTCTGTTAAAGGTGGTAATTGTTCTCGCGCCACTGCCAAATCACAATGTATATACCTACGCGCTTCTTCAGGATTATCTATCCCGGACATTTTCACTAACAATCGTTCGCCACGTTGCTGGGATTCATCTACGCCTATCTCCTTCCAGGCATTATTTACATGAATCAACCATGGTGAATAAGTAAAAATGTTTTCTTTTGGCCTCGTATACGAAATTATCTTTAACCAACCTCGTACACCATACACCCCGCTAATTCGGCCAACGATTAAAGAGTGTTCATTTTCCTGCATTAAATATCAATGCCGGGTATTGCCTAAATTTCCGTAAACTCAAACAATAGACTCACTTATCTTACAACTACGCCGCTGCTGCTGCGTTGTCTTTAATCAATTTCGCCACACGATCAGACATCTGCGCACCTTGCGATACCCAGTAATCTACACGTTCCATATCAATCTTGAGTGGAACGTCCTGACCTGTTGCAGACGGATTGAAAAAACCAAGGCGTTCGAGTGAGCGACCATCACGTTTTTTGCGGCTATCAGTAACCACAATGTGATAAAAAGGCTTTTTCTTCGCACCTGTTCGAGACAATCTAATTGTTACCATATGTCTGATGACCTCATAAAATCTGAAGGGCACCTCCGAAAATGTACTTTTTCCGCGATAGCGGCGTCAGTTCCGTGCTCGAATCCTCATGTATTATCTATACACTCCGGTTCTGCGCGCGGTACTTCCTTGCTTTCACGAAAAAAATCCTATTTTCGGAGGCACCCTAAAATACTGCGGGAGATAGAAAATACCCGCCTGAAAAAAGGCGCTATTGTACGTAAAAACGCTGAAAAAGAAAGTAAAGACAGTGGTTTTACGACATGTAAAATACCTCTGGTTTTGATAAGGACAAGTCATCCATTAAATGGATAATATTATACTTATATATTAAACATAACATATTGATTAATAACTTATTTCAATTTAATTCTATGAATTTACATGAACAAAAAAAACAGCTTCGTACTGCGTTAAAACGACGACGCTCGGAATTGCCTGAAAACAAACGGACCGAGATGAGCCAGCAAATCATCAAGTTTTTGCATGAAATTGATGAATTTAATCAGGCAAAAAACATATTTTGTTACAACTCGTACCTTAGTGAAGTCGAAACCAGTTCCCTGATAAAGCTCTTTTTAGAAAAGGGTTTGGCCCTGGCTGTACCCAAGATTATGGGAAAAACAGAAATGATCGCCGTCCCGGTGACCAATTTGTCTGATTTGGAGCCTGACAAAATGGGTATTTTGACACCTAAATCTAATCAAGCCGCAACCGCTCCCTTTGATATTGCTATTGCTCCCGGAGTCGGTTTTACAGATATGGGTAATCGACTTGGCTATGGCCGCGGATATTATGACCGTTGGTTTTCAAACAATATTGTGAAAACAAAAATTGGCATTGCATTCGAAGTTCAAGTCGTTGATGAATTACCTTTAGAGAAAACTGACGTGTCTCTCGATATCCTTATTACTGAGGAACGCATTATTGATATAAGAACCAATTCCTGAAGTAACCGCTGCTTAAAGCCTGTGTGAAAACGTCACGAACGAAGGTTAGGCCAGGTAAAATTTAGTAAAAAACGCAGTTTATAGATAATTTGTCGCTTCCTGACCCCGCATTTTGAACTAACAATAAACGCAGTATAACCGAGTACATGCCTACACGGATGTAGGCAGTAGAGCGACGCAGGACACTTACAGGGAAGTAAGTGGTAGAAAACGTCAGGAACAGGTTCGAAGCCAAAGCCCCGAGTAGTTTTCACGCTAACCTGACTCAAACTCCGCCAATACAATTGATAATGTTCCCTTGTCTAGTGCATTGCTTTTTGTTGTCTCTATCCGTTCCATTTTGACCAGGCCAATCCCTGGTGCATACCAGTTAGTTTGCTCAACATTCACCAGTGTTAAGCCAACATAATTACCTGCATCCTTAAATGACGATCCACTCATCGAAATCTTCATGCATTTTTCAAATCGTCCTGCTGGCACATCAACTATCTCGTCTAGTGATTCAATTTTTGCCTCTAATGGAACCTTTGCAATTATTTTAAATTCTGTTCTTTGTGGAGGACCTGTTTTTTTTAAAAGTTTTGTTATTGTTGATTGTTCCCATTTAGTGTCAACAGAGAGTGGTTCAGGGATAACAAGTTGTTTGTTTTCATTAAACTGTGGTGTAAGACTTAGGCTATCTAAGTTACCTAAATAGTAAACACCGTCATCAGAAATTGAATAATATAAAATCTCACCACCAAACGATTTACGTAAATAAACAGGTACGCCATCTAATTCACTTTCGCCAAGGTTATTCAGAATGTATTGTTGCCTTTCCAAACCATCTCGTGTTACCAGAGAAACATCGTAGCGCCATTTATAGCCATTACTTAGCGGGAAATATGAATCTTCTTTGTTGGTACAACTTACACATAGCAGGGATAAAAATAATAAAATCAGACAGCGAACTTTTGCATTATCTTCAAAGGGATAGATTTTATTATTCATCATTTGTTTTATGATGACTTTGAGAATTATTTGTTGAAGTTGCTTTGTTTTTCGACCAGATGACGGCCAGTATCGAACCAGTAATATTATGCCAGATACTAAATAATACACCGGGTAATGCCGCCACTGCAGAAAAGTATTGATTAGCCAACACCACGCCTAAACCTGAATTTTGCATTCCTACCTCAATAGAAATTGTTCTACAGATTTTTTCGTCATATTTCATAAGCTTCGGAATGCTATAACCTGTTATCAACCCAAGAAGGTTATGCAATGCTACTGCACAAAATAATAATAAACCTGATTCAGATAATTGTGCCTGATTCTTCGCAACGATCACACCGATAATAAAGATAATTGATAATACCGAAACCAATGGTAAAAACGATTTAATCCTGGTAAGCCGCTGTTGATAAAACGTATTGATCAGGACGCCTGATACGACAGGGAAAATAACAATCAGAACAAGATTCTTCATCATCTTGATTACCGGCACATCAATACTCTGGTCAACATAGATGAGTGTAATCAGGGGTGTTAAAACTGCAGCCAATAAGGTAGACACCGCTGTTAATGAAATTGAAAGTGCGACATTCCCTCGAGCCAGGAAACAAATTACATTTGAGGCCGTTCCTCCCGGACATGCACCAACCAGGATCAGTCCTGTGGCTAATAAAACAGGTAAATTTAATAGTATTGATAATAGCCATGCGATCAATGGCATTAAGATATATTGCAAAGAAACACCAATAAATACCAGCACTGGTTGTTCCAACACACGTTTAAAATCAACGGGCTTTAACGTCATGCCCATTGAAAACATGATAATACCTAACATAGGAACGATCGCCTTACCATAGCCTGCTAATAACGGCGGGTAACTCAAGGCAATAACTGAAACCAGAATTGCACCGATAGGTAATAATAAGAGACTACGACTTTGCATCTTTACTACGCATTATTTCAATGAATTTACGATCTCAGCTACACTTTAATAAAAATACGCACACGAGCAGATAATGGACTTAATAAAATACACGCTTCTTTTCATTTTCACGGTTATTCCAACATTGTCTTATGCCGATAAAAGCCAAGATAATGTTGAGTGGTTATTATATGGTCGTGAATATAATAATCAGCGTTTTAGCCCACTTACGCAAATTAATCACAATAATGTTTCCAGATTAAAACTCGCATGGAAATATAAAACCGGGAAAAAAAGTACCTTTCAAACAAATCCACTTATCCAGAATGGTGTCATGTATATAACCACACCATTTAATGATGTGATTGCCCTTGATGCAGTATCAGGTAATGAACTATGGCGTTATAAACACAATCTCAGAAGTAATAATTATTGTTGTGGCCCTGCTAACCGTGGCCCTGCAATCGCTAATGGAAAAATTTATACCGTGACCATAGATGGTCGTTTAATCGCATTGGATCAAACTAACGGTAAAGCTATATGGGATATAGCTATTACAGACACCTCGGCTGGAAAGGCGGAGGTAATAAATGCTGTTATTGATGTAAAAGAATTTGAAGGCGCGATACAAACCGGTCAAACTGGCTATAGTGCTAATCTCGCTCCCCAGGTCTATGATGGTGTTATATACATTGGTATTACCGGCGCAGGATATGGTCTGCATCTTGAGCAAGAAAAAGATGGTGAATCAATTCTTTCCGTAGGTAGTTTCTCTGGTGGCGGTCACGGATTACGTGGATTTATGATCGCCTATGATACCGAAACGGGTAAGGAAATCTGGCGTTGGTATAGCGTGCCAGAGCAAGGTTGGGAAGGACAATGGACAACACAACTTGATTACGGCCCCAAACTCAACCGCGATATTAAAAAAGAAAAAGTGGCCATTAAAAGACATTCAGACACATGGAAACTAGGTGGTGGTTCAATTTGGACAACACCTGCAATCGATCCTGAACTTGGTTTATTGTATATCGGCACCGGTAATCCATCACCACAAATGGATGGTTCTACCCGTCCCGGTGATAACTTGTATACCGTGAGCCTGGTCGCACTTGAATTAAAGACAGGTAAACTGCGTTGGTATTATCAACAAGTCCCACATGATCGATGGGGTTACGATGTTGCCAGCCCACCTGTTTTATTTGATTACAATGACAATGGGGAAATCATCAAAGCTATAGGTCAGGCCAGTAAACTCGGTTGGTTTTTTATCCATGATCGTGAAACAGGTAAACTGATTCGAAAGTCTGAGCCGTTTATTCCACAAGAAAATTTATTTGCCCTGCCATCTGAAGAAGGCACACGCATTGTGCCAGGGACTCTAGGTGCAACTTCATGGTCTCCGGTTGCCTACAACCCACAAAGTGCAATGGCATACATCGCTGGCACCTACCAACCTTCACTGTTTATATCCCGTCAATTAACACCACAACCCGGTCGACCCTGGGAGAGTTATACCTTTTTTCAAAAGACAGGCGAGCCCGATTGGGGAACATTTACAGCAATAGATGTGAAATCAGGCAAAATAGCATGGCAAAACAAGATCGACGATCCCATGGTCGGTGGTGCATTGGTAACTGCAGGCAACGTTGTCTTTACCGGTGAAGGTAATGGTAATTTTAATGCCTTTGATGCCAATACCGGTAAGGCATTATGGCAATACACTTCTGAATATGGTGTTAATGCACCACCAGTAAGTTATAGCATTAATGGTAAACAATACATCTCTGTCGCAGCCGGTGGGAATAAGATATATGACTATAAAACCGGCGACGAGATATTAACCTTTACACTGGATGAATAAAATTTACACATGCCAAATAAACTTCATCAAATCAATGTACAGTACTCCAATAAAGAAGATCGTATCCTGTTGCGCACTTCGACAGAAAATAATGATGAATATTTAATCTGGTTAACTCGAAGATTCACAAAGCTTTTGATAGATATTTTAGATAAGGAAATCGAAAAACGTGGTGGCACAACTTCATTAAGTTCAAAGAAAGAAACCAAAAAACTCTTCACTGAAGGGGCCTTTGAAAAGCCCTACGCTGAAGAACAATCAAAAAATCACCCTTTGGGTAAAGAGGGTGTTCTTGCCTTCGGTATTAAAACTGGTACTGATCAGAATGATAATCTTTCACTCGAAATACAATCTGAAACTGGTAAAGGCATTACCTTTAATTTAAATGACACATTAATCTACATGTTTTATTCACTCCTCATGCAAGCTGTTGAACGGGCTGAATGGCAACTCGGCAAATTTGGTCAAAGATCAACAAACAGCCAGTTACATTAATCATCAACTGATAGTTTTTTACTATCAAACCTATTAAAACAATCAAATTCATTAACTTAGCGCTTTCGTCTAGAATTCCCAGGAATTTAAATCTAGCCCATATAAGGAGAGCATATATGTTAGAAAATAGAGAAGGAAAAAACATACCTGAAGTAACCTTTCGTGTCATAGAAGATGGCAATTGGAAGAGGATTACGACAGATAAGTTATTTGCAGGCAAAACAGTTGCCTTATTTTCATTACCCGGCGCATTTACCCCAACCTGTTCAAGTACGCACTTGCCACGTTTTAATGAACTGGCCCCAGTGTTTAAACTAAATGGTGTTGACGAAATCATTTGTATCTCGGTTAACGATACTTTTGTTATGAACGCCTGGAAGGAACAGCAGGAAGCTGACAAGGTTACGATAATTCCTGATGGTAATGGTGAATTCACCGATGGAATGGGATTATTGGTTGGTAAAAATGATTTGGGTTTTGGTGATCGATCCTGGCGTTATTCAATGTTGGTGAGGGATAAGGTCATCGAGAAGATGTTTATTGAACCTGAAGTCGAAGGCGACCCGTTTGAAGTTTCCGATGCAGACACGATGCTGAATTACATGAACCCGAATGCACACAAACCTGAATTTGTCACAATTATTTCTCGTAAAGGTTGTATTCACTGTACTCGTGCAAGAAAAGCACTTGAAGAAAACAACATGCCTTATGAGGAGATCGAATTGGGTAAAGGTGTAACCAGTCGTTCACTGCGTGCATTATCAGGTGCGACAACAACTCCACAGGTTTTCATTGGTGGTAAATTGATTGGCACTGCAGATGATCTTGAAGCCTACTTGAAAACTAATGAATCTAAAGCAGCTTAAAGCTTAACATTCTTCCCCCACCCCTTGTTTAGCATTAGAGCCATGTTCCCCACATGGCTCTTTTTAATGCATATCGTTAGAATATCAGGATAATGTCTGCTCATTTAGCATTCCTCTTCAGCTTAGAATAAATCCTTTTGAAGCTTCCATTAAACCAGGGGAAGTTCAGGGCCAGTTGGTATAAGATTAATTAACAATTTCTGATTTATAGGTATATATGAAATGAAGAACATAACCAGGATGAAACGTATATTCACTTCATTTTATATTTTGCTTTGTTTTATTTCAGTTAATGCAATTGCAGAAATTGACAGTGGTGGCCAAGTTGACTTTTCAAGTATAGAAGAGCAAGAACGCCGTCAAATCATTTCGGAATTGACATACCATTTAGATATAAAACAAACCTGTGATCAAACCCTAAGTTGGGATGACAGCGGGTCAGGTGGGGACCTGGATGGCTATTTCTTTATCCCTAAGGCAGGTCAGTCAGAATATATCATTGGGGGACATGCATCACAGAAGAGAAGGTCTAAGTATCACTGTGTATCAACCGTTAGCGAACCAACGACTAACCCAAAAGGAACACCACCGCTATTAGTTGCACCGGTTGACTGGAAAATGATATGGAAAGATAAAGGCAGTGGTGCAACTAAAGATGGTTCAATGTGGCAAGCAATTCCACCTGACAATAATTACCGGTGTTTAGGTAATATTTCACAGCTAGGTCACGAGCAAAAACCAAACCTGCCTAACTATCGTTGTGTACACTCAAGTCTTACTGAAAAGGTTGTTACAACTGCCATAGTATGGTCAGACAAGGGAACTGGTGCAGATAAGAAAGTAACAATGTTCAGGCTTCCAAATACAGATTCATTCACAACTGTTCCAGCCAGAGCCAGCAAAATTGAAACTTATGATCTTAAAAAGGATGCATCTGGTGTGCCTGGTCCAGAAATTGTGGACACAATACTATCTGAAAGAATGAAAGAAATAAAAGCAGATATTGAGGCTCAACTCAAAGCAAAACTGGAACAAAAGGAAAAAGAAGAACAAAAGCGTATGGCTAAAGAGGAGGAAGAAAAGAAAAGATTAGCTAAGGAAGCTGAAGAAAAAAGACTGGCTGAAGAGAAAGAAAAGAAACGACTAGCTAAGGAAGCTGAAGAAAAAAGACTGGCTGAAGAGAAAGAACGAAATAAGCATGTAAAAGAAGCAGAACAAAAAAGTTTTGCTGAAGAAGTAAAGCAAAAGACATTGGCAAA
>CAYMPA010000038.1:0-3269 GCA_964392105.1 uncultured Enterobacteriaceae bacterium | reverse complement strand
AAGAAGCAGAACAAAAAAGTTTTGCTGAAGAAGTAAAGCAAAAGACATTGGCAAAAGGTCCAAATAAAAAAGAAGATGCAGTTACAGGTAATGATAATAACATTACAGACGGAAATAATAATTCTAAGAGTCTTAACGATTTAATAATATTTTTTATTGTGGTATTTTTTGGATTAATTATTGTTTCGATTATTGTTTATAAATTTACAATAGGATCAAAAAAGATGCCTACGAAGTAGGTAGTACAACCACATGGACCTCGGTACCTTTATGCCCTGTGGGTGCCCTTCAGGGTCGTTTTTATCGTAGCCTAGGTGATGATTCATTTCGGCCTTTAATGCGGCCTCAACCGTTAACTTTGTGAGTTGAGCGCTAAGTGCATTTAGATCTGCGGGGGACCCTGTTAAAAACTCACCGACTATTTTTATATATTGAGCGATAATTTTGATGTTTGAGATGTGCTATCCAGTTTAATACTGGTTTTTATTTTTTATTGTTTATTCAACTCATTCAAATCATTACTTATGTAAGCCATTCACCAAGAGTACAACTATTATAATATTGGAAATATAGCAACATCACAAAAACTACAGTTTTTCTTTTCCCGTGACTGCACGTTGTTCGAGAACTTCATCAATAAGTCCGTATTCTATGGCCTCTAGCCCATCCATGAAACGATCTCGCTCCGTGTCTGTATGGATCCTCTTTGTTGTTTGTCCTGTATGTTTAGCCAGGATCTTGTCAAGTTGCTTACGGTTTCTCAAGATCTCCTTTGCATGAATTGCCATATTCGTGGCCTGTCCATCGATACCACCCAGAGGCTGATGCAGCATGATCCGCGAATTTGGCTGACAGTATCGTTTCCCTGGGGCACCACCAGCAAGCAGTAGCGACACCATGCCGGCAACCTCACCAATGGACAGGGTATTGATGTCTGGCCCGATGAATTGCATGGTGTCATAGACCGCCATCCCTGCGCTTATTGAGCCGCCGGTGGAATTGAGATAAAGATGGATGTCTTTATCAGGATTTTCAGATTCCAGGTAAAGCAACTGTGCAACTATCAGATTAGCGGTCTCGTCCAGGAGTGGACCCACCAGGAAAATGACGCGTTCCTTAAGCAGTCGGGAGTAAATATCATAGGCGTGTTCCCCCCGTGCAGTAATTTCTATGACCGTTGGTATCAGGTCAAGCGTCCGCATGTCGCTGCATTTTGGTTTGTATTGGGACTCAGCCATTGATTTATATTCCAACATTTTGTTGGTGATACCATAGCACTAATGATGGTAAAAACTTCATGAAATTACACTACAGATACATTTCATTATAGAATACATCGATTATGGACAATAATCAGCGACTCAGAGACCACATGGCGGAGTACAAACTTACCTATCCTGATATTTATAATTAATAAAGAGAGCAGGAATGGAATTATGAAACTAATTGTCAGTTTATTGTTATCAATAGCACTATGTAATTTTACATTTGCTGAAAGGAAATCCAGTGGCGGAGATGACTCCAGAAATACTGCTGCTGAATACCAGGAAATGGCCAGGAAATTTGGAGATAATGGAAAATATGATATCGCGGCCTTGTATCAACGTATGGCAGAAATCAAATTAGATGTAGCAAGTAAAGCCGATCAGGGGATATGGAATGATATCGATTGGTCTGAATATGAAGATATTGACAAAAAATTATCCAAATTAATGCATCACAAGAAATAATCTTTTCGCTTGATAACTGATCACATATTAATCAGGTTTTGATAGACATAAGGCCCTAATATTTCTTTTATTTTTTCTTCAGTAAATGCGGGATATTTCTTGATGAAGTCTTCATAAGCTTGCTTTGCATTAGTTAAATCACCTTCTTCCCATAATGCTTTGATGTTCATCAATTCCTGGTCTTGCGGACCCAATTGGCGCTCTCGTTTTAATTCCATAACTGCATCAAGTTCTACTGCCGCCGCCGGGGCTGATTGTAGTACCTGTTCTTTTGCAAAGACGCTTTCTTCAGAAATTTCAGAACGTGCTTTTTGTTTTATCAATGCTTTTTTTGCTGGTTGTAACGCAGCATCTTTTGTTGATGCCTTATCATTACTTTCTGCGCGGTAACCACCAACAGCGCCTGATGCTGCTGGTGCATCATCTGTACGTTCATCATTACTTTGTTTTACCTCAGTTTCATCAAGTACAAACATGCCATCATCTGCTGACATCGTTTGTGGCATAACAGCTTCTTCAAGCAATGTCTCTGAATCATCCATTATTGATTCAGGTTCACTAATTAGTGGTTGACCTGTTTCCTGCTGCATCGTAACAACCAGACTAACACTCAAGGTAATCACTGCGGCAATTGATACGGGTAACGCCCAGGGGGATTTATGAAATACGACGTTTGATTTCTGTTTAGATTCAGTGACGGCGTCTTTAGCAGCGGACAAGATTATTTCATCAAGGTGAGCAGGTGATTCTCCTGTATTCGACGCACGATAGTGATTTGATATATCTGAATTTCCCTTCAGATAATCGTCAAGTTCTTTATCGTCTTTACCGTTATTCGCCATAAATCACTCGTTAGTCAAACCTGAACGCAATTTTGCTATTGCATATCGCAGACGACTTTTTGCTGCTTCATGATTAATACCAATGGTTTCAGCTATTTCCTGTACACTCATACCCGCTTCCTCTCTCAACAAAAATACTTCTCGTTGCTCATTGGGCAATGATTCCAGTAGTTTATTTATTTGCTCCATCGTTTGATTCATTTGCGCCCGTTTTTCCGGATTGTTGCCTTTTTCTTGGTCATACTCAACAGCATCAATTTCTACCGACTGATCAACAATTATCCTGACATTTTGTTTTCGATAATGATCAATAAATTGATTATGTGCCAATTTATAAAGATAGGTGGTAAATTTTGCTGAGGCGACATAACTTTCCCTTGCCCTGATCAGTTTCATCCAGACTTCCTGGAACAGTTCTTCTGCTACAGCTTCATTGCGACAAAGGTTAAGCATGTACCGATATACCTGGCCTTTATGTTTTTGGTACAAGGCTTCAAATGCCATAACATCACCTGCCGCATAGCACAACATCAGGCTCTCATCTGATTTTTGTTCATCCATTACATAAAGTGTATCTCCTATAACACTCATATGACTAGTTACAAATAGTCAATTACATTCATAACCACTAACTTGAATAGAATACGCTGTAATCTATTAGTCATAGTTATTAACGTAATAAAATCTTAAATGGGTT
>CAYMPA010000037.1:0-22490 GCA_964392105.1 uncultured Enterobacteriaceae bacterium | reverse complement strand
TGTCCTCTCGCGACATACACTCCTTCCATGGAGATAACTATGCGCGGCTTTCTAGTCGGCGCAATTGAACCTGAAAAACGCACACTTAACATGCAATTCTTTATAAATAATTCACGGTGCAAACGAGTCCATCTGAGGATTCTTGGATAATGCAAAAATTAACACGTGACAGTCTCTTTACACTTGAAAAATATGCAGAGATTCGAAATGATTTTCGGGCTGAGGTGATGGAGCATAAAAAAAATCGCCAATTAGCTATTGGGCCGAATGTGACCTTATATTTTGAAGATCATTTGATCATGCAATACCAGGTTCAGGAAATCTTGCGTGCCGAGCGTATCTTTGAGGCAGAAGGTATTGAAGAACAACTGGAAACATATAATCCCTTGATTCCGGATGGTCTCAATTGGAAAGTAACTTTCATGATTGAATACCCTGATGAGGCAGAACGTCGAATAGCCTTAACAAAAATGATCGGGATAGAAGACAAGGTTTGGGTCAAGGTTGATGGTTTTAATGAAGTTTATCCAATAGCCGATGAAGATCTCGAACGTGATAATGAAAAGAAAACCTCTTCCGTACACTTTTTAAGATTTGAATTAAGTCAGGAAATGGTTGCCGCGTTAAATCTGGGCAGCCAGTTAACAGCCGGTATCAACCATCCAGCTTATCAACACAGCGTCGATCCGGTACCACAACATATTCGCGATTCACTAGTATCTGATCTGGATTAGATAATTCAACTTCCTTACACTCATTTCAAATGAGTATAATCGACACACCATCGTCGAAAACGCATGTATCCTATCGCAATTTACTAAATAGTGAGATAAATACACTTGTCATCAAAATATGATGCCTCTGATATCGAGGTATTAACAGGTCTGGAACCGGTTCGCAAACGACCGGGAATGTACACAGACACTACACGTCCGAATCATCTTGTTCAGGAAGTCCTGGACAACAGTGTCGATGAGGCCATTTCCGGTTATGCCTCAAAAATAGACGTTACCTTGCATAAGGATGGCTCGGTTACCGTATCGGATAATGGTCGTGGAATGCCAGTCGATAAACATCCCGGCGAAAAACTATCGGGCGTTGAAGTCATTCTGACCCGCCTGCATGCAGGTGGTAAATTTTCCAATAAAAATTATAAATTTTCCGGCGGCCTGCACGGCGTTGGTGTTTCTGTTGTCAATGCTCTTTCAAAAAATCTGGAGGTTTGGGTCAAGCGCGATGGCAAAGAATACAATATGTCATTCAAGGGTGGTGAAAAACGTTCAGGCCTGGATGTTGTTGGAAATGTGGGCAAAAAAAATACCGGAACAACAATTCGATTCTGGCCTGATGCAAAGTATTTTGATTCAACCAAATTTGCCATAGCAAAACTCAAGCACTTGATGCGGGCCAAGGCTGTCTTATGTCCGGGACTTATTATCCGTTTCAATGATGAAGCTAAAAAAGATAAAGAAGAATGGTGTTATCAAGATGGCATTAAAACTTATTTAGCAGAAGAATTGGCAGGCATTGAGCTGCTTCCACCTGAACCCTTTTTAGGTTCCATGCAAGGTGAACATGAGGCAGTCGATTGGGCAGTCCATTGGGCAACTGATCCTGGAGAAATGGTAACGGAAAGTTATGTCAATCTTGTTCCAACACTTCAAGGCGGTACGCATGTTAATGGTATGCGGCAGGGATTGCTGGATGCCATTCGTGATTTTTGTGAATCCAGAAACCTGTTACCACGCGGTATTAAATTAAGTGCAGACGATATCTGGGATAATTGCTGTTACCTGTTATCAGTAAAAATGGATGACCCGCAATTTGCCGGACAAGCCAAAGAACGTCTTTCTTCGCGTGAATGCACAACATTTGTCTCAGGTGTCGTAAAAGATGCCTTTAGTCAATGGTTACATCAACATGTAGAGATGGGCGAGCGTATTGCCGAAATCGTTATTACGGCTGCCCAGAAACGACTGAAGTCCAGTAAAAAAATTGTCCGTAAAAAAATCAGTGGGGGGCCGGCCTTACCTGGAAAATTAGCAGACTGTTCAATGCAGGACATCAGTGTGTCCGAGTTGTTTCTGGTTGAAGGTGATTCAGCAGGCGGTTCTGCCAAGCAGGCCCGTGATCGGGAGTTTCAGGCCGTGATGCCATTACGTGGCAAAATTTTAAATACCTGGGAAGTTGATTCCGCTGAAGTTTTATCTTCCAAGGAAGTGCATGATATCGCCGTTGCCATTGGTGTTGATCCGGGTTCGGATGATTTATCCGGTTTACGCTATGGCAAGATATGCATTCTTGCTGATGCCGATTCAGATGGCGCTCATATCGCAACCCTGATATGTGCCTTATTTCTTAAACACTTCAAACCGCTGGTTGAAAATGGTCATGTTTATGTCGCAATGCCACCGCTTTATCGAATTGATGTCGCAAAGAACGTTTACTACGCACTCGACGATTCTGAAAAACAAGGCATTCTGGATAAGATCACTGCAGAAAAAAAACGCGGCAATGTCAGTGTGCAACGTTTCAAGGGGCTGGGTGAGATGAACCCGATACAGTTACGTGAAACGACCATGGCAACTGAAACAAGACGCCTGGTACAATTGACCTTGCCGAATGAAAAACAGGCGATAAAGGTAATGGATATGTTATTGGCTAAAAAACGCGCGGCTGATAGAAAAAAATGGCTTGAGACTAAAGGTGATAAGGCCGTTGTAGTTTAGAAAAATCACCAACCGTTTGAAAGGCCAGGGAAACGATAAAACATTATACCAGCATCTGGATTAGGCAATGTCATCAGACGAACTAAAACAAACACCGTTATACCGATTACACACCAACAAGGGTGGGCGCATGGTTTCGTTTGCCGGTTATTCGATGCCGGTACAATACGCTACCGGGATCAAACATGAGCATTTGCATACCCGCAGCCAGGCAGGCCTGTTTGACATCTCACACATGGGGCAGGTGAAACTCTCCGGCAATAACGTTGCACACGCCCTGGAAACACTGGTTCCCAATTCGATAGAAAGTTTAGTTGAACAGCAACAACGCTATAGCGTGTTGACCAATGATTCCGGTGGCATCATCGATGATCTAATGGTGACGAATGCAGGTAATCACCTTTTTCTGGTTGTGAATGCCGCCTGTAAAGAAACGGATTTAAACTACTTGCATAAGCAATTAAACGGGTCATGTAATATCGAAACACTTGTGGATCAGTCCTTACTCGCCTTACAAGGTCCACAAGCGGCGGCTGTTATGCAACGCCTTTGTCCTGAAGCAAATGGTTTAACTTTTATGACAGGGAGTCAGTTTCAATTTAAGGGTGTTTCGTGTTTTATCAATCGATGCGGCTATACGGGTGAAGACGGTTTTGAAATTTCAGTACCGTCTGATCAGGCAGAAAATATTGCAAACTGTTTATTAGAACAGCCTGAAGTGGCGTTGATTGGACTGGGCGCACGTGATTCGTTGCGCTTAGAGGCAGGTTACTGCTTGTATGGTCATGATATTAATGGTGATACTTCGCCTGTAGAAGCAGGTTTGGATTGGGTTATTGCAAAATCACGTTTACTGGATAGTTCACAAGCCTATCCAGGTCTTGAACCTATCCGTGAACAAATTACCAACGGTAGCAAACGTTTGCGTGTTGGGATCCAATCTGAAGGCAAAGCACCACTACGTGAAGGAATGAATTTGATCAATGAACAAGATGAGAGAATAGGCACTATAACCAGTGGTGGTTTTGGGCCAAGTATTGCAAGACCCATTGCCATGGCTTATGTGAAAAAAGAATTCACCACGTTGGGTCAGAGACTAAAAGTCAATATTCGGGATCGGATACAAGAGGTAGAAGTTGTTGGATTACCCTTTATCGAACATCGATACCATAATAGATAATGAAGGAAAAATAATTGACGAGTGAATTGAAATACAGCAAAGATCATGAATGGTTACGTCTGAATGGAGATGGCACCGCTATCATTGGGATTACCAATTATGCACAAGACCAATTGGGCGATGTCGTCTATGTCGAACTACCCGAAGTGGGGAAACAACTCAACAAAGACGACGACGCAGCGGTGGTTGAGTCTGTTAAAGTCGCCAGTGATGTTAAATCACCAGTGAGTTGTACGGTTATTGAAATTAATGAGCAACTCAGTGATGAACCTGAAAAAGTGAATACTGCTCCAACAGAAGAAGGCTGGTTATTAATCGTAAAACTCGATAATCCAGACGAGCTTGAACAACTTATGGATGAAGAGGCTTATCAAGCATACGTGACGTGAATAATTTGTGAATACGAAATTAAAAACAGTGCCACTGAGACAAGCATACAAGGACAAAGAAAAATAACTGTTTTTGTTACTCTGTGACCTCCGTGGCTGATGATTTTTTTATGTCTGCTAAGATCCTATTTGCTTAAGATCTACCTATGAGTAACAAGTAACCCGTGACCAATAACAAATGACAAACAATCAACAATCTTTAGAGAAATTAGAAATGCGCGGTGATTTTATTCGCCGCCATATAGGTTCTACACATGAGCAAATCGGTGAGATACTTGAGTATCTTAATTTTGATTCCCTGGAAGAAATTATCGACAAAGTCGTTCCGGAAAATTTGATTTCCCGCGAACCCCTCGCATTACCGGAAGCAAAAAGCGAACGTGCTGTGATTACCTACTTACGCCGCTTGCGCGAACGTAATCATGTTTTTATTTCCATGATTGGTATGGGGTATTACGGCACTATCATGCCTGCTGTAATCAAGCGCAATGTTTTGGAGAATCCGGGTTGGTATACCGCCTATACCCCCTATCAGGCGGAGATCAGTCAAGGACGTCTGGAGGCACTACTTAATTTCCAACAAATGATTATCGATCTCACCGGTATGGAGATCGCCAATGCCTCGTTACTAGATGAGGCTACCGCGGCTGCAGAGGCAATGGCCATGTCAAAACGTGTGGCGAAGACGAAGTCGAATACCTTCTTTATTGATAAAGACTGCCACCCACAAACCATTGCCGTCGTACAAACTCGTGCACGGTCTTTAGGATTTGACATTATCATTGGCGATCCCTGGAACGAATTACAGGATAAAGGCGTATTCGGTGTACTTGTACAATATCCAGGTTCCAGCGGACAAATAAACGATATTCGTCCCGTCGTGCAATCTGCACACGAGCAATCTGCAATAGTCACTGTGGCAGCAGATCTGTTAAGCCTGGTGTTATTAACATCTCCCGGCGAGATGGATGCCGATATTGTTGTGGGCAGCAGCCAACGTTTTGGTGTACCCATGGGATACGGCGGCCCCCATGCAGCCTACTACGCAACGCGTGAAGCCTATGTTCGATCCATGCCGGGCCGCCTCATTGGCGTGTCGATAGACAGTCATGATGAGCAGGCATTACGTATGGCCTTACAAACCCGTGAACAACATATCCGCCGCGATAAAGCCACCAGTAATATCTGTACATCACAAGTCCTGCTCGCCATCATCGCTGGGTTTTATGCTATCTATCACGGAAAGAAAGGACTTCGCTTAATCGCGGGACGTGTACATCGAATGACACAAATACTGGTATCCGGGTTAGCTCAATTGGGTTATGAAATCGTAACCGATAGCTACTTTGACACCATCACTGTAAAGACACCGGGAAGGGCAAGGCGACTCGCAGCAAAGGCGCGTGAATCGCGTATTAATCTCCGTGTTATCGATAATGACACGCTCGGTATTTCATTTGATGAAACAACCTCTCGGCAGGAATTGAAAATGTTGTGGCGGGTATTTGATTCAAATGCCGATGAAAAACTGGATCTAGTCGAGATCGATAAACACTTGGAAGAATGCATCCCACAAGACTTACAACGCAGTAGTGACTTTTTAATACACCCGGTTTTTCAGGATTATCATTCCGAAACGGAAATGATGCGTTATATGCGCCGCCTGGCGCGTAGGGATATTACCCTGGACAGGGCCATGATCCCGTTGGGTTCCTGCACAATGAAACTGAATGCCTCGGTTGAATTACAGGCACTTTCTTATCGTGAATTTAATGCCATGCATCCGTTTGCACCACTCGATCAGGCGCAAGGTTATCTACAGTTGTTTGAAGAACTGGAAGACATGCTCTGCGACTTAACCGGCTTCGATGCCTTTTCCTTGCAACCCAATGCAGGATCACAAGGCGAATATGCTGGTCTGTTAGTCATTCGAAAATATCATGAAGTGCGTGGAGAAGGACAACGTGATGTGTGTTTAATCCCTGCGTCAGCACACGGCACCAATCCCGCCAGCGCCCGTATGGCGGGCATGAAGATTGTAGTTATAGCCTGTGATGAAAATGGCAATGTGGATGTAGAAGATCTGAAACAAAAAGCAGAACAACATTCACAAAACCTGGCTGCGTTAATGATCACATACCCCTCCACACATGGTGTGTTTGAAGAAGCCTTTTGTGAAATTTGTGATGTTATACACCAACACGGCGGGCAGGTTTACCTGGATGGCGCTAACTTTAATGCGCTTGTCGGCATCTCTCGTCCCGGCAAGGTTGGTGCTGATGTCGCACACCTGAATTTACACAAGACCTTTAGCATACCGCATGGTGGTGGTGGTCCCGGTGTTGGACCAATTGGTGTCAAAGGACATCTAGCCCCGTTTTTGCCTGATCATCCCGTCGTCGATGGAATAAACCCGGATGCCAGTCCGGCAGGAACTATTGGAACGATATCGGCAGCACCCTGGGGTTCGGCCAGTATCCTGACTATCTCCTGGGCCTATATCGCCATGATGCGCGATGCCGGATTAAGACGTGCGACATTGGTTGCCATCTTGAATGCCAACTATATTGCCAAACGCCTAGCACCCCATTATCCTATTCTGTATACCGGTAAAAATGGCATGATTGCCCATGAATGTATTATTGATTTACGTGCCATTAAGGCCTCTTGTGGCATTACTGTGGACGATCTGGCAAAGCGATTGATCGACTATGGCTTCCATGCACCGACCATGTCATTTCCGGTTGCCGATACGTTAATGATAGAACCCACAGAGAGCGAGAATAAACGTGAACTGGATCGTTTTTGTGAGACCATGATCGCCATACGCGAAGAAATTGCCGCTATTGAAAACGGTCTTGCCGATCCTGAAAATAATTTATTACGCAATGCACCCCATACACACAAGGCGTTGATAGCCGAGGAATGGGATCGACCCTACACCAGGGAGCAGGCTTGTTTCCCGATGCTGGAACACCATCATGATAAATACTGGCCGCCTGTAGGCCGGATTAATAATACTTATGGTGATAAGAATCTGTTTTGTAGTTGTGTACCCTTGAGTGATTATGAGGAAAACTAACATGTTAATTAATAATAATTTAAAATATAAATAACTATTAATCAATATTATAAATTATATATCTAATGTTAATTCTAGGAAATTAAAATGCCTGATTCACTGAGTTTTGACTTCGAACAAAACGAAAAAAAACCCTTGCAGGAATACACAGAGAAGGCCTATCTGGATTACTCCATGTACGTCATTCTGGACCGTGCCTTACCGCGTATAGGCGATGGTCTTAAACCTGTGCAACGCAGGATTGTCTACGCAATGTCGGAATTGGGCCTAAAGGCATCAGCAAAATATAAAAAATCTGCCCGAACTATCGGCGATGTGCTCGGTAAATACCATCCTCATGGTGATTCTGCCTGCTACGAGGCCATGGTGTTGATGGCACAGGATTTTTCCTATCGATATCCCCTGATCGATGGTCAGGGAAACTGGGGCTCGATGGATGATCCGAAATCCTTTGCCGCAATGCGTTATACCGAATCCAAACTGACGGCCTATGCGGATGTGTTACTGGGCGAGGTTGCTCAAGGTACTGTCGATTGGGGACCTAATTTCGATGGGACATTGGAAGAACCCAAACTCTTACCCGCCCGATTACCCAATATTTTAATGAACGGGACCACAGGCATTGCGGTGGGTATGGCGACCGATATTCCGCCGCATAATCTTAAGGAAGTCGCCAGTGCCTGTATCCGATTATTAGAAGCACCAAGGAGTACGGTAAAAGATCTATGTCAGCATATTAAAGGACCAGATTTTCCAACAAATGCTGAAATCATCACGCCTAAATCAGCCATACAGGAGTTGTATGAGACCGGGAATGGTTCAATCAAAATGCGGGCAATCTGGGAAAAGGAAGATGGCAATATCGTAATCACGGCACTGCCATATCAAAGTTCAGGGAGTAAGGTCCTGGAACAGATCGCAGCACAAATGCAGGCGAAGAAATTGCCTATGCTGGATGATCTGCGTGATGAGTCTGATCATGAAAATCCAACCAGACTGATACTTATTCCACGTTCCAATCGTATCGACCTTGAAGAGTTGATGTTACATCTGTATGCAACAACTGATCTTGAACGCAGTTATAGAGTGAATCTAAATATCATTGGTCTGAATGGTCGTCCCCAGGTCAAGGATCTGAAAAGTATCCTGAAAGAATGGTTGGAATACCGTACAGCAACGGTTCGAAGACGATTGCAGTTTCGTCTTGATAAGGTACTTGCCCAGATTCATATCCTTGAAGGGTTGATGAAGGCCTATCTGAATATTGATGAAGTGATCCAGATTATTCGCGATCAAGATAATCCCAAGGCAGTGTTGATGAAGCGTTTCAAGCTGAGTGATATCCAGGCTGATGCCATTCTTGATTTGAAATTACGCAAGTTAGCCAAACTGGAAGAGATCAAGATCAAGGGTGAACTGGATGAATTAAAGAAAGAAAGGAAGCAGTTAGATACAACACTCGGTTCAAAACAGCGATTAAAGACGTTAGTGCGCAAGGAAATCGATGCTGATGCAAAAGAATATGGTGATGTTCGTCAATCGCCATTAAAGGAAGGAGTAGAGGCCAGGGCAATCGATGAGAAAAGTCTTATTCCAACCGAACCCGTCACGATTATTCTTTCAGATAAAGGCTGGGTGCGAGCTGCAAAAGGGCATGAAGTTGATCCGGATTCATTAAATTATAAAAGTGGTGATAGTTTCAAGCAGGCCAGCCTGGGTAGAAGCAATCAACTTGCGGTCTTTCTTGATTCAAGTGGTCGGTGCTATTCATTACCTGCACATTCATTACCCTCAGCACGTAGTTTGGGTGAACCTATATCAGCCCGTTTAACACCCCCTGACGGTGTTTCTTTTGAAGGTGTGATGGCGGGTGATCCTGAATCAATCTATTTGGTTGGTTCAGATGCCGGTTACGGGTTTATGATCAAGCTGGAAGATGTCTATACAAAGAACCGGAATGGCAAAGTTATTTTATCTGTACCGAATGGTGCAAAAGTGTTGGCGCCAACAAAGGTAAATGATATTAAAAACGACTGGGTGGCGGCAGTCAGTTCAATAGGGCGCTTGTTAATGTTCCCCATAAGTGATTTGACCTTATTACCTAAAGGTAAGGGCTTAAAAATAATTCAAATTCCACCTGCAAAACTAAAAACACGTGAAGAATATGTGGTTGCCATGACTGCCATGGGAGAGACAGATAATTTAGTGATCTACACTGATAAAAGGCATACGGTAATGAAGTCCTGTGAACAAGAGTATTACATCGGTGAACGCGGACGCAGGGGGAATATGTTGAAACGTGGTTTTCGTAATGTGATCAGGATAAAAGCGGAGTCTACGGGTTAAATTACTCCCTGTAAGCATTTCGGTTGCATAGTGTAATCATATCGATTACACTATAAATATTCTATGATTAAAAAGTTTCGCCATAAAGGACTGAAGCGTTTCTTTGATGACCCGCAATATACCGATAAACGCGGCATCAGTGCTGAAATTGCAGATCGATTGGTCGTGATTTTGGATGCGCTCGATACAATTGAACATCCTGAGGAAATGGATATCGCTGGCCTGTATTTCCATGGACTAAAAGGCCAACGTAGAGGCGAATACAGTATCCGGGTAACAGGAAACTGGCGAATTACCTGGCGTATGGATGGCAATGATGTCGTCGATGTAAATTTAGAGGATTATCACTAATGGCACGTAAACCTTCACATCCTGGGACATTAATTCGTAATGTCATATTACCTGAAACCGGTCTGACGATTAGTGAATTGGCTAAGCGATGCGGTGTCGCTCGAAATACCATGTCTAAAGTTGTCAATGAACGTGGTGATGTGACTGAAGATATCGCTATTCGTTTAAGTCGTGTGTTGGGTAGTACCCCTCGGTTTTGGATTGGTATGCAAACTAATTTGAACCTATGGCTGTTGGAGCATGAAAATAAACGCGTATATCAGAAAATGGAACGGGTTTTGAATAAATAATAAATAATGTCGCAAGTGCATGAGCGACCAATCTATTTAAATTTACGTAGGGAAAAGACGAATTAAGTTAAGCCGCAGCAGAATCAATTTTACGAATATCAATCACATCTCCAAATTATTTATCGGGTTGATTTGATTCCATATAACGACGTAACACCATATTAATATGAGTCTGATATTTACCTCCCCGAACCTTGAACCATTCCAGCATGTCAGCATCCAGACGTAATGTGACCTGCTTTTTTACGGGTCGATAGTATTTGCCAACAACTGCCTTACTCCAGTCAGTTGTCTCCGGAATATCAGACGTGTCTATCTCTTCATCTGGCATCGAAGCCAGTTTCTTGATTTCAGTCTTTTGTTTTTTTGTACGCTTGCTCATAAATCTGTCTTTCTTTTCTGGTTGCCTTCCGGGCCGAAATAATTCGTATTACTTACTCGTAATGATCTTCAACAACAGTATGCGCAACGAGAGTTAGGACAACACCATGAATCATGCCTAATGTTTTCCAGCGCTCTTCGTTGTGTTCATAACGGTCCTGAATACTGAGATGGTGAGGATCGTCGAATACGAGACAGGCAGTCTCGAAAGAGATCTTATGCTTTGCCTGATTCACCCGATCCTTGTCATGATTCCATTCAAAACGCATTATATAATTGTAGTTACATAAATATAGTTACGCAAGGGTTACACATACAGTACATCCATGGCATCGTCGCTCCAGGCGTCCTGCCTTCTCGCGACATACACTCAATCCATGGAGATAAAAAAAGCCGGGTCATAAGCCCGGCTCTATAACATGTTGAACGGATTATAAGGGGGAAGGAGGGGGAACCCGTTCATGTTCACTTTATCGGCTTAATCAATCGATACTTTAGTGTTAATTATCAAGTAAGGTTTTACTTACAGCACCGATCTCTTCCTTTACCAGCTTTGGAATAAGGTAGCCTGAAACACTGGATTGCATTTCATTAATCAGTTTTTGTGCTTGTTCTGCTGTGACATCGTAATGAGCTGCATTGGCTACGGGATCTAATAGATGCAGGTAATAAGGAATAATATTATTTGCGACTAAACGTTCGGATAGATTAATCAATGATGCAACAGAATCATTTACTCCCTTTAATAGAACCGATTGATTCAAGACTAATATGCCAAACTCTTGCAGGAGTTTGATGATGCTTGATACTTCATTATTCAATTCGTTGGCATGATTGGAATGTATTACAAATATTAATGATTTATAGTGAGCAGTAATTTGTTTGAGTAGTGTTGTTGTAATGCGAGCAGGTAGAACAACGGGTAGTCGGGTATGAAACCGTATTCGTTTAATGTGTTTAATCTGTGAAAGTGCTGAACATATTTCTGTTAAACGACGATCTGAAAGTGTTAGTGGGTCACCACCGCTTAAAATCACTTCGTTAATACTCAGATCATTTTTAATGTACTCAAGTCCAGATTCCCAATTATTGCCTGATGCGGTTGAGTCCAGATAGGGGAAATGTCGTCTGAAACAGTATCGACAATGTATCGCACAGGCACCTGTCGTGATAGACAAGACACGGTTTTTGTATTTTTGTAATAAGCCTTGCACAGGTTGAACGCCAGACTCCGATAAGGGGTCTTTGATGAACCCGGTTTTTCCATTCTCCTCATCAATATATGGAAACACCTGCCGCAAGATCGGATCATCAGGATCATGTTGTTTAATACGGTTGGCAAAGGTATGCGGCACCCGGATAGGAAATTGTTTTATGCCTTGATGACTATAACCTATGGAATCTGCCATTAAACCAACATATTCAAGTAACTCATTGGGTTGTTGTATGGCTTGTGCCAGTTGTTCCTGCCAGGATAAAGACTGCATTGTTTGTTCGGTTCGATGTAATAGATGTATTATATTGCGCTTTTTTCACAACTATATTGGAATCAGAAGAAGATGGCGACATACAGTACCAACGAATTCAAGCTGGGTCTTAAGGTCATGATTGACAATGATCCGTGCTCAATTATTGAAAACGAATTTGTTAAACCAGGAAAAGGGCAGGCATTTAACCGCGTAAAACTGCGTAATCTAAAGACAGGCCGTGTTCTGGAAAAAACCTATAAATCGGGTGAGTCATTAGAAGGTGCTGATGTGATAGAACTGGAGATGCAATATCTCTATAACGATGGTGAGATGTGGCATTTCATGGATCAAAACACCTTTGAACAACATGCCGCTGATGAAAATGCGGTTGCTGATGCCAGGCAATGGATAAAGGGCGAAGAAATGTGTCTTGTTACCCTCTGGAATAATGTTCCTCTGTCCATCGCGCCACCGAACTTTGTCGTTCTGGAAATATCGGATACTGATCCAGGCGTACGTGGTGATACGGCACAAGGTGGTTCGAAACCGGCAACGCTTGAAACCGGTGCCGTTGTCAAAGTACCGTTATTTATCGAGAATGGTGAGCTGTTAAAAATTGATACGCGTACTGGGGAGTATGTTAGCCGCGCTAAAGAATAAATAAAAACGCACTTTTTTCGCGATAGCGGCGTCAGCACCGTGCTCAAATCCTCATGTATTATCTATACACTCCGGTTTTCCGCGCGGTGCTTTCCTTGCTCGCACAAAAAAATTACATTTTTATCTTTCTCATAATTTAATAGAAACACAGAACCATCTGGGTGTTTTTTACAAATTTCTCTAAAGATCTGAAAATGTTACTTAATATACTATACTCAAATTGTAATCATTCTTTTGTTAGTGGATGATAAATATGGAAAATTTCGAACATACTATGAGTGATTTATTTGCCCAACTGGGATTGCCCAATACGATTAATGAGATTGATAAATTTATCCACATGCATCGGCCTGTCCCGGATAATCTGTCTCTTGAAGAAGCTTCATTCTGGAATACAGGACAGTCTCAATTTATTCATGAGGCCCTTTATGAAGATTCAGATTGGTCAGAGTTGGTTGATCAGTTGAATTTACGATTACGTTCATAAATTAAGAAGAAACTAGCAGTTTTATACTTCAGTCCTTAATATTGCCTGCCATGACATCAGATAATTCATGGCAACCCACTGCTAGTCTGGAAGTTATAAAGAAACGGGCAACGTTACTGCAACATATCCGTAATTTCATGAGTAAACGCAGTATCATCGAAGTCGATACTCCAATCCTGAGTCACTATGGAATTAGTGATCCTTATATTCAAAGCATGACTACAGTTAGTGCGTCTGAACAAGATGCCCAACTTTATTTACACACCTCACCTGAATTTTGTATGAAACGTTTGCTCGCTGCTGGTTCGGAATCTATCTATCAAATTGCACATGTATTCCGTAATGAAGAGTCAGGTAAACGTCATAACACTGAGTTCACTATGTTGGAGTGGTATCGGACAGGCTTTGATTATCATCAATTGATGGATGAAGTCGGGGAATTATTAAACCATATCGGCCTGGAGACGCCCGAGAAGATGACTTATGCGCAGTCTTTTTTACAGACTGTCCAATTTGATCCTCACACGGTTGACACAAAACAATTACAGGAACTAACCAGGCAACATGGTTGGGAAACTGATACCGAGGATCAACATGCCTTACTTGATTTTGTTTTTTCTGAAGTTGTCATTAAAAAAGTTAATAATGACAAACCACTTATTATTTATGATTACCCGGAATGTATGGCAATTCTGGCCACACTAAAGTCTGGAAATCCTCAAGTGAGTGAACGTTTTGAGTTATTTATTGACGGTATGGAGATTGCTAATGGATTTAACGAATTAATAAATGTAGATGAGCATTCAGCGCGATTCGAAGCGGATTTAAATACAAGAAGAAACAGAAACTTGCCTGAACCACCGATTGATATAAATTTCCTGGCTGCGCTTGAATCAGGATTATCAGAAAGTGCGGGTGTTGCAGTTGGCATCGATCGTTTATTGATGGTTTTATCTGAAAAAGATGATATAAAAGAAGTGTGTACGTTCACCCTGGAAAATAACTAGGAATTTATATATATGGGTATTTATTCAGTCGATAAATTAATTACTGAGACCCGTAGGATTGCCAGGGAGTATCGCCTCGCAACCGGTAAAACTCTTCCAGTTACACCTGAAATAGCTATTAATGATGCTATCTCTATCCTTGAATTGTCGCCGAATGATGAAAATGTCCCTGGATATGATGCGGTTTATGAACATGGTGATGAGCGATTAAAAGTTCAAATTAAAGGCCGCGTTATCTTTAATGAAAAAAAACAAGGTCATCAGATAGGACAGCTTAAGGTAGAACAGGAATGGGATGCGATAATCCTGGTTATAATGAATGCCGACTTTATGCCAGAAGAAATTTATATGGCAAAAAGAGATATTATTCTGGCTGAATTGGAAGAAAAGCAAAAAAACAATAAGAAAGGCGCTATGACAGTTGCTAAATTTAAGCTGATATCTGAATTACTCTGGACCGAACAAAATGGATTTGAACAGGGTGAGATTTGGTCAAACAAGGCGTTCTAGTTTACCAAGTTAATTCTGAACTTTATTCAATATTTAAGATATCGTTATTAAGCGGTAATATTAAAATTAGTATTCTTTTCCCTTTTCCATTCTATCGAATATATATATTAACATTCACTATTTATTAAACATTTCATGAAAACAGTTGCAGATACATTTTCTGATGCAGGTGCATTGGCAAATCTAATTGAAGATTACCAGCACCGGCCTGATCAGGAAGACATGGCGCTGAAAATATTCTCTGCAATTACAGAAGGACGAAGCCTTGTATGTGAAGCAGGGACTGGAACAGGCAAAACAATGGCTTATCTGGTGCCTGCATTGTTGTCAAAACAGAAAGTGATTGTTTCTACTGGCACTCGTCATTTACAGGATCAACTTTATCAAAAAGACTTGCC
The DNA here is from genome assembly GCA_964392105.1 of uncultured Enterobacteriaceae bacterium. Classification (GTDB taxonomy): domain Bacteria; phylum Pseudomonadota; class Gammaproteobacteria; order Eutrophobiales; family Eutrophobiaceae; genus UBA7359. The sequence continues at coordinate 7,211 of CAYMPA010000037.1, read as the reverse complement.
GCTTGTACTTGATGCCCTGGACTCTCCTGCGACAACAATGGTACTGAAAGGGCGTGCAAATTATCTTTGTTTACTACATTTGGAAACAGCGCTTAATGATTCGAAAGACTTGAACTACCAAAACATGACTGATCTGCAAGAGGTTGTGCAATGGTCTTCTGCAACAATAACGGGCGATATTAATGAACTGGGTATGATTGAAGAAAACTCAGTCGTTCGTTCAATAATTACATCCACAACTGAAAATTGTCTAGGCCAGTCTTGTCCACAATTTGATTCCTGTTTTGTAGTTAAAAACAGGAAGGCAGCATTGGAATCTGATTTGGTTATTACTAATCATCATTTGTTATTGGCGGATATGGGGTTACGTGAGCAGGGATTTGGAGAAGTATTGCCATTAGCAGATGTCATCATATTTGATGAGGCACATCAATTGCCCGAACTGGCTTCTACATACTTTAGTCAAACGATGAGTAGCCGTCAGTTACTTGAATTAATTACCGATATTAAAACAGCAGATCTTGAAGAAGCGGGTGATATACAGGAATTAACAGGTGCATTGGCCAATTTCGAAAAAATGATACGCGATGTACGTTTAATCTTTGGCCGTAAGGATCAGCGGCTTAACTGGCAGGATGTTTGGGAAAAGACCTCGTTATCGTCTGAATTACCAAAATTACTGGAAGCCTATCAAGCCGTACTGGATATACTTGAAATGGCGAGTGAACGAGGAAAGTTATTTGATAATTGCTGGCAACGTGCAAAGGCACATTATAATTATATAGATACTTATATCGAAACGAACAACGAAGAATTAATTCGATGGGTAGAGATACGTGGACATCATTTATATTTAAATCAGACCCCGGTCAATATTTCTGAAACCTTTCAACAAAGGCTCAGTGAATATAATGCAACGAGTGTATTTACTTCAGCTAGTCTGGCAATAAATAATAATTTTAATCATTTCAATCATCAGCTTGGTCTTGAAGATTATCAAACTCAAGTCTGGAATAGTCCTTTCGATTATAAAAACAAAACCTGTTTGTATGTGCCTGTTGATTTACCTGAACCGAATCAATATGAATTTTTTAATGCTTTTATAGAGAGAACAATAAAATTACTGTCTTATAGTGATGGACATGCATTCGTTTTATTTACCAGCCACCATGCATTAACTAATTCTGCTGATATATTATCTAAAGCTATTGATTATCCAATTTTTATTCAAGGACAGGCGCCACGTTCTGAAATATTGAATCAATTTCGTCAAACAAAACATGCGGTATTACTGGGGACAAACAGTTTTTGGGAAGGCGTTGATGTAAAGGGTGATGCATTATCTTCAGTAATAATTGATAAATTGCCTTTTGCAAGCCCCGATGATCCTGTATTACAGGCACGATTAAATCATTTTAGTAAACAAGGGGCTAATCCGTTTATGGATTATCAAGTCCCACAAGCTGCTATTACTTTAAAACAAGGTGTAGGTCGTTTAATTCGCGATGTAAGTGACAGGGGTGTTTGTACTATCTGTGATAAACGTATTGTAAATAAAGCCTATGGTAAACGTCTCCTTAACGCCTTGCCACCAATGCCAATTACACATGATATAGAAGATGTGTCTAAGTTTTTCAAATAGAGAAGAAAGGCAGGTTTAATGTTTTAAGACTAAAGTAATTCCATCTGCTACAGGCAGCATACTAATAAAAATTCGTTCATCATTTTGCAGGTGTTCATTAAATTTTCGTATTGCAACAGTATTCTCATCCTGTATTTCATTATCAGCAGGTTGGCCCGACCATAAAACATTATCTACCAGGATAACGCCACCAGGTTTTATTAATCGCAACAGGCGTTCGTAGTAATCAATGTATTCAGGTTTGTGTGCGTCAATAAAAGCAAAATCATATGAATCTATCTGGTTTGCTTCTATTAATTCGTCCAATGTTTCAATAGCAGGACCTAATCGTAGTTTAATTTTTTCTGCAACATTGGCCTTTGACCAATATTGTTGTGCTATAGCTGTCATTTCCGGATCAATATCACATGCGTCTAGATGTCCATCTTCAGGTAATGCCATTGCTATAGAAAGACTGCTGTAACCGGTAAATACACCAATCTCTATCGCTTTTTTAACTTGTAATACTCTAATTAAAAAAGAAATAAATTGACCTTGTTCAGGCGCAATCTGCATATTTGCTGATGGATATCTAGCTGTCTCATTACGACATTCTTTTTGTATTTGAGATTCTCTTAATGAAACTGACAAGAGATAATTATAAACTTGATCATCAAGCTGCATACTTTTTATCGACATAATGTGTTGCCCAGATTAATGTAATTAAAAATTATCATGATAGATACTAATGAAACGATCATTGAATTAAAAACAAATGTTCCTGAAACAATTAATATAATTCAAATAACAGACACACATATTCTTGACGTTGGAGCACCATCATTTAATGATTATGACACTTCTGCCAGTCTAATTAAGGTTATTGAAGAGATAAAAGAAAATGAATCAGATACAGATTTGATTTTGCTAACAGGCGATTTGGTGCATGAACCTACAGAAACGTCTTATCAAAAACTGGCAGATTATTTATCAGTTCTGACAATCCCAATCTTATGTATACCGGGCAATCATGATGACCCAGGATTAATGAATTACATAATGGGTGCCAATGGATATGATACAGGTAAATTGATTAGTTCAGGACGATGGTTAATCATCCTGTTAAATACTTGTCTAATAGGAGAGCACAGCGGCGAATTGTCTGATACTGAATTGGATTTTTTACGAAGCAGTCTGGAGTCGAATCTTGATAATCATTGCCTGATAGCGCTTCATCATCACCCGGTGTCGATTAGTAGTTCATGGATGGATGCGATGGACTTAATTAATGCAGAAGAATTTTTAAATATTGTTGATGATTTTGATCATGTCCGGGCAATAATCTGGGGACATATTCATCAGGAATTTGAATTAGATAGAAATAATGTGAAATTGCTGGGTACACCCTCTACTTGCCTGCAATTCAAGCCGGAGAGTGATGTATTTGCTGTAGATGAAAAACCACCAGCCTACAGAAAATTGATGCTTAAAAATGATGGGACAGTTGATAGTAGTCTGATTTATCTTAGTAACAATATCTATAAATAACATTATAAATATATTGTAACTATATGTAAATAATATCTATTTATTTACAATCTTATTTCTTAAATAAACAGGCATAGCTTGTTCGACCGAGATAGTTTTGCCATCCAGATATGCCGGTTTTGCCAGTTCCATAATATCTTCAGCAGTAGGAAAAATATCACCTTTATAATCTGCTAAATTATCATTAAATTTTGATTGAAGCTGTTCTGAATAAGTGCTCCATCCGCTTCCTGCACCAAACCAGTCTCCTTCAGATGGAGTAGAAATATCAACAGGTGAACACACCTTTTCCTCGGTAATTTGCTGCATCAATCCAAAATCATTTTTCTTGTAAAGTCCCCAGTAAATTTCTTGCATACGCGCATCGATAGCTGAAGCAACATATGTGTGCTCTTTGGCAAAATGTTGTGCCAAAGATGCCAATGTTGATACAGGGATAACTGGAATGTTATGAGCAAATGCGAGTCCTTGTATGACACCAATGGCTATACGGACGCCTGTAAAAGCACCTGGTCCCTGGCCAAAGGCGATAACATCAAGGTCGCTAGTTTGTATATCTGCTTCTCGAAACAGATCATCAATCATAGGCAGGATTAATTCTGTATGTCGTCTTGATGAGATTTGAAAACGATGTATACAACAATCATCTATATCGAGTGCTGCAGAACAAGCCTCCGTTGCTGTTTCAATTGCCAATATCTTCATGATTTTTCTACAGAATAATTTTAAAGTCAGAGCAAAATATTATTAAAAGAAAATACAACGTGAACTGAATATGATCAAATAATAGATGATGTAAGCCAGGTTTAAAATTACTCGTAAAGACAGTAACTTACAATACAATTAGCCTAAGAACTAAACAAGTACTATAAAATTAATTGCAAATAGATTTGATTTATATAAATTAAAAATACATAAAATTCATACATTTACACCAATATAACTACAGTTCAGTCAGTCTGGGCCGATAACATTAATATCAGTAAATTTCTATACGGTTATTAATAGCTTAATGAAATAACTCGAGTGTAGATAGAAGATAAATTTATGAATTATTATGGAAAGTCCTGCCCAAAATATATCAGCAAATGATGAAATCCCTTCTGCGAATGGCTGGTTTCGGATTGAAGTTCCCAATGATGGCTTAGTTGCCAGCGTTAAGAAAATCGTCAGGCATACCGGTAAAGGTAAACCTGTAAAAGCCGATGATATTCTCAAAAAACTAAAACAATTAAAGGTTACTCATGGTATTGATCGAGAAGTTATAGAAAGCCTGGTCAAATCAGTTGATGATAATAATGTTCCTGGAAAACCTGTCGTTATTGCGAAAGGTGATGTAGAACATGGTGAAAATGGATCGATAGAGTGGTGCATCGAAGGAATCACTGAAGAAAATGCAGAGTTCCTGGTTGTACCTAAAGTAAAAATTGCTGTAAGGACATTGGCATCAAAAGGTAAGAAAGGAAAAAATGTATTAGGTAAGCAAAAGAATCCACGTCCTGGTTTTGATCAGCAATTAAATAACGGTGATGGTGTTGTCTATAGTCAGGAAATCGATGGGATCCTCATATATGAAAGCACGCATGCTGGAATGCTTCGTTACCAGTCTGGAACGCTTTCAATTGATTCAGGCCTTGATATTTCAGAAGACAAACTTAAAGTTCATATGGATATCTATGCAGGTAAGGTTACAGGTTTAGAAAAAGATGTTACTGAAACAGATATTCTAAACACACTTGAAGCAGTTGATATTAAATATGGCATCAACACTGATCAAATAAAATCCGCATTAGAAAAAGCACGACTATCAGGAGGTGTAGTTAAAAACGTCCTTGTTGCAGAAGGGAAAGCCCCTGTTAATGGCGGTGACGATATTGTTGAATGGCATCTGGATGTGCAGTCCGAAAATATCAATAAGCGCGCAGTATTGCCCGGTCAAACGATCGCAACCATAAAATCAAACCTGAAATCAAAACCGGGCGTTGATGTATTTGAAGGAGCTGTCCCTGGAATAGACGGAACTAAAACATCCCTTAAATGTGGTGATGGTGTAGAAAAAATAAAAGTAAATGGAGGTTGCGAATATAAAGCACTGAGACTAGGTGTAGTTCAATCTGACTCAGATACATTAACAGTAATATCTGGAATAAAAGTATTAGACGACAATATGAAAGTCACAATGAGTTTATTACGACCGGACATAACTACTGATGAAGGAGATATCTTGTTACAACATGTCATCATGACTTTACATGAACACGATATTGTTTATGGAATAAAAAATGATGCTATTAAACTGATTTTGGAGGACATAAATAAAGAAAGAAAATCCAAGATGGATTTGCTTGTTGCAGAAGGGAAAGTCCCTGTTAATGGCGGTGACGATATTGTTGAATGGCATCTGGATGTGCAGTCCGAAAATATCAATAAGCGCGCAGTATTGCCCGGTCAAACGATCGCAACCATAAAATCAAACCTGAAATCAAAACCGGGCGTTGATGTATTTGAAGGAGCTGTCCCTGGAATAGACGGAACTAAAACATCCCTTAAATGTGGTGATGGTGTAGAAAAAATAAAAGTAAATGGAGGTTGCGAATATAAAGCACTGAGACTAGGTGTAGTTCAATCTGACTCAGATACATTAACAGTAATATCTGGAATAAAAGTATTAGACGACAATATGAAAGTCACAATGAGTTTATTACGACCGGACATAACTACTGATGAAGGAGATATCTTGTTACAACATGTCATCATGACTTTACATGAACACGATATTGTTTATGGAATAAAAAATGATGCTATTAAACTGATTTTGGAGGACATAAATAAAGAAAGAAAATCCAAAGTAGATCAGCTTGTTGCTGAAGGACTGCCTGCAAAAGATGGTATTGATGCAAGAATAGATTTTGATAAGAAGATTTCTGTTGGCGGTAAATTATTACCAAATGGCAAAATTGACTATCATGAAAAATCTTATCCATGGAATGTAAAAGTAAATGATGTTATTGGAAAGGTTATACCAGCACAACATTCAGAAGATGGCAGGGATGTTAAAGGTAAAGAGCTGATTGCAAACCAGGTACGGGAAGTAGCCCCGGAACTTGAAGGCGTTAAAAAAGAAGCAGATGGGACATTACGTATTATAGAAGATGGTGTCTTATTGGTTAATGGTATCAATCTTAAAGTATCAGATAATCTGGAGCTTGAAGGTGATGTATGTCAAAAAACAGGAAATATTCATTCTGATAAAACGGTTAACGTAAAAGGCTATGTTGAGCCAGGTTTTGTCCTGGAAACTAAAGGCGATGCGATCATTCAGGAAAATGTAGAAGATGCTACTGTTAGTGCTGATGGTAGTGTCATAATTAAATCAGGGATTAGAGGTACTCATAGCAAAATTATTGCTGGTGGAAATCTTACTGCATCGTTTGCTGAAAATGCAGACCTCAATGCCACAGGTGATATTAAAATAGCTAACAGTGTAATTAACTGTCATATAGTAAGTCAGGGAACAGTGCATATTGGTGATGCCCACTCAAGGAAAAGCGCCTTGGTAGGTGACGTAACCCAGGCGAACAAAGGTATTGAGGTAGCTATACTGGGTTCAGACAGTTTTAACAAAACAATAATAGAAGTAGGTGCAGGTAGCGAATCATTCATGAAATTTAGGGAAATGGCTGATGAAATTCTTAAAATCAAGAAAGGAGTTGCTGATTTAAACCGTTTGCATGAGCATTGTTGTAAAAATCCTAAATCCCAAAAAGAACAAAATGCCTTGTTACTGAAACTTACTGAAACTCGAGATCTGAAAAACAAGGAATATGAAGAATTACTTGAAGAAAAAGAAAAGTTAAAAATCTTGATGGAAGAGTCAAAGAATGCAAAAGTTATCGTGCATAAGAGGGTTTATCCAGGCGTCGTAATTCATATACTAAATAAAATGTATGAAGTTAACGAAGGAAGAAGTTCAGGTGTATTCCTTCTAAAAGGTGAACAGATAATATTTGAGCCAACTTAAACGTAGAATTGCTTAATTTCA
>CAYMPA010000036.1:0-22764 GCA_964392105.1 uncultured Enterobacteriaceae bacterium | reverse complement strand
TATATATCAATGAATTAAAATTTTCGTTTTCGAACTCAGCAGATTAACAATACTGCCAAGGCTTTGTCCAATAAAGAGAAATCCAGAACACACGGGTACGGGTCGAGCATTTATTTGGATTTGTGGAAAACAGTATGAATGGCTCAATTGTACGAACCATAGGGTTTCCAAGAGCAAAAGCGAAAATAGGTATGATGAACTTAACCTACAACTTTTGTCGTTGTGTTGAATTGATATTGGTTGTTGCCATGCGATAAGTATGCCCAATCGTGAAATCTAAATTTCCTAACATACTAGTAAATAGGGAATTGTAATTGCCAGAACCGAATTTTTTTTAAGGAAAAAAACGAAATAGCTTTATTTTTAAATATTGAGATCGAAAAAAGGGTTTTTAGAGGTACCCTGAAGTTAATCACTCAGTATAGCTCAATACTTCTGCTCCTTAATTTTATACCTGATTCTTAAAGTTATTCCCCATAAATAGAGAGTCTATTTCATTATTATTTGGTATTGTTAATTGCCTCGTAAATAATAATATTGGATTTTGAAAGTGTGGTTCCCAAATTATCAAATTGAATGTATCAACTTTTTTTCAGGATTTTCCTTCCATGGAAACCTGTGTACACACTTCAACAACTGATAAGTTAAATGAACCCTTGCAACTATGAACTGGCAGTTTCTCGCCTTAAATAATGCACTTGGCTCACTTTGGCCAATTAGGTTACTTATCTGTTTTATCCTTATTATACCGCTTAACGGTTCATTCTCTCAAATAAGAATACAGCCTGAAAATGTTTCATTATGTGAGGGAGATACTGATCAGGACCCGGAATGGGACACAGAAAGTGATTCTGTAATTATAAATGATACTATCTTCATAAAAGTGGACTTTAATACAGCTGACAGAGGAAGGATAAAAGTATACCCTTATAATGAACTTGAACAATGCAGCAGAGATACTGGTAGCTTATTCGTGTCGGTAATCCCGAAAATAAAAAGTGTGGGAAAGATTCATGGAGATACTTCTTACTGCTCTGGTGATGAATCCGTATAATTCTGGATCGATATGGTAGAAAGCGCCGAAATCTATGAATGGGCCTATTATGCTGAAGGTTCCAACATCAAATACAGCCAGGGGACAGATTCTATTGTGGTCGATCTGGGAACAGCTTTAGGAGAAGAAATCATTTCAGTAGTGCCTATGAATGAATCCTGCCGTGGTAAAGGATCGGAACTTCTCTTTAATATCCATCCTCTCCCAAATGAACCAGAAATTCTCAGCAGCAAGGATCATTTACCTGTGTGCAGAAACGACAAAGGGATAACTTACAAACTGGCAAAATACCAGCCCGGTATTACATATACATGGACCATTCATCATGGCAACATATCCGGTAAAGAGCAAGGAGATTCAATATTCCAAGGAGATTCAATCATGGTTGACTGGAATCCGGAGTCAACTTCTGCCTCAATAGAAGTACAACTTGAGAATGTAGATACAGGATGCAGTCTGAATAGAGTTAGGGACATCAATAAAGAGGAATTTCTAATCCCGAACACCCTGGACATAATAAAAAAGGACAGCAGTGATTATATCCTGTTTTGCTATGATGCCATCCCTGGACTCAACTATAAATGGGGTTATACGGAAAAAAACGAACGGGGTGTCCTTACGGAAATGGTAGAGTACAGGGGTAAACGGTTTTGTCGTTATGAGGAAACTATTGATACCGCAAATTACAAGTACTGGTTAGTCACTGCCTATGAAAACGACTATGATGAATGGGCATGCTGGGCAATTTCATATCTGGACAACTTTACAACAAACTATCTGGAAAGAATAGAGAACCTGCCGGATCTTTTACTATATCCCAATCCCTCAAAGGGGCGGATTACTATCAACTATGACAACGTGTGACGATGCATCTTTGATCGAGCTAAGGGACATGCAAGGAGTAAAAGTTTTGGAAAGTGAAATCAGGGCCGGTAGTGATGAAATAAGCCTGGATCTTGAAAATATCAGCACGGGAGATGGCACTTACCTGATCATCCTTCGATCGGGAACCCACATAGTCAGCGAAAGATTGACGATAATTAACTAATATTCAATGATCAGCAAGGTGAAAATTCTATTCATTATTCTCCTGTCCACAGGTGCGGGAAGTATACTGATTGCACAGGATTTTACAAACCCTCAAAGAAGAGATATAAATCTTCAGGTTTATTCATTATTAGAGAATTACGCCCGGTACGGAAAGCTATCTTCAAATTATAGTACGATTGATGAAAACTATCTGAAAGAGTTTACCTTACTGTTTGATCCGTCTGCAAAAGTCTTCAACGATATTTTGCCATATAATAGGATGGATCATGAAATCACATTGGATGAATACCTTTCACTTGCCGTAGAATATTATCCCTCCGGAATCGGACTTAGGTTGCATAATATCCAGATAGATATTCCTTCGGAATACTCCGAAAATAGATATAGAATAGGCGTACACATTTTAAAGGAGATTTATGGAACAACAGCGCAAAATGCAAACTATAAAGACACACTTTCTCTTACATTCAATATCGAATACAGAATAGAGGATTCTGGTCCTATAGATTTTAAAATAAAAGAAATTGGGGGTCTAACAGTCGGTAGGACCTTGCGTTTGTTAATTGCGGATAAGAAATCGGGCAATCCTTTGAATAACATACAGGTTAGGTTTAATAATCACTCATACTATACCAATAGTAATGGCCGGATTGAATTTAAAGACTTAGATCCGAATAAATCATACAGTTATGCAATTGGTGATGAGAATCATGCCCTTATCAATCAACCAAACTTCTTTGTTGATGATCTTATTGAGAATAGTATTAAATCCAACCCTAAAGCAGAATATTTCGATCCAAATGAAATAGTATACGAATTTAGAATTCCAGCCAGATTCTATGCCTCATTGCATTTAGGTCCTTCAATTACTCCCAGTAGTATAAGATTTAGTGACTTCGAGGAGACCTATCCTGCGGATTGGACCAATTACTCCTATCCCTGGGCTCATGACCTCAAATTTGGATTTAAAGCTGGCTATAGAATATTGGCTCATGAGAAAAATGATGTAGTCTTGCTTAGTGGAATTGAGTATGCCCGGTATTCAAGCAATTTTTACATAAAGCACTATTTCAGGGAATTCGATGATATTGATATGAACAATGAGAGTTGTACGAAACGGATATCAATTAAAGTGGCTCAAAAAATAAGTACTGCAGGTATATCTTTCCCGGTTCATTTCTTGCTAAAATACAAACGCTTCAGCAACCTTGGTATTAATCTTGAAGCTGGTGCAAATATAAACTTACTTCTGAATCACCGCTTTGAGGGTTCAGCAAAGGGCAACTTTTTCGGGACATACAAACAGGATCCAGTTCAGACCATCAAAGATGATACAATATTAGGTTTTGCACAGAATCGTTTGAAATCCTATGGCGATTTGACCTGGAGTGGAAAAAACATTGTTGCAACATTTTATCTTTCTCCGACAATCTCTAAAAACATAACCCGGTCATTGGAAATATATGGAGGACCTGCATTGGTTGTTGGGATGGGCAATCTTTCTGGAAACACCGACCCGCAACCACTATCATTAAATTTTAACGATCTCCAGCCAATGACCAAAGTTGCCAGGAAAACCAAATTAAGAGCATTATCATTTGAATTGGGGATAAGGTACCGTTTTGCTGACCTGAATGGCTTAAAGTATTTTCCTTTCTAACATTAGATTATATGGCAAACAAATTGAAATGCAGTGAGTGTGACCATGAATTCAAGATAAGTAAAGGAGCTGACTTAAAGTGTCCTGAATGTGATTCTGTACATGTCACCTTTCAATCTGGTTCATTTTTTCAGCGCCGAGGATTATTAATATTAATAGGAGTCCTCATATTGGCTGCAATTGTCTTTTTTGTATTGATATTCTATGCTCCTCCTGGTTGTAATCCGCCCGAGATTAAGGAAGTTAAAGTTGATTCTATAAACCGCATGATTTCTATTTCTGCAACTGCATCCTCTCCCAGATGTAAATTAACCTATTCCATTGATAATAATAAAACCAGGGCTATTGCAAATCCAAGGTTTTCCAATGTTCCCGCCGGCCAGTATTATGTTTGTGTTATTTATGGAGATGAACCAGAAGATCGGGTAATGTGGAAGAATAATCCTGTTATAATGCCTGAGTCTAATTTTATTCAGACTTTATCTCCTCCGCAGATTATTGGTGTGGATATTATTAATCCAACCGTCAATAAATTAGGGAAAATAATAGTACATGCTATATCATCCAGTCCGATTGAATACATTTTAAATGATTCTATAACTCAGAAAGACAGCATTTTTAGTCGGGTTACCTCAGGACAGTATATTGTTTCAGTAGTAGATTCACTGGGAAGGGATGATCATTTGCTGGATAAAGTCTATATGCCTCAGCAACCTAAAAAAGAGGTTTCAAAAGCACCACCCTGCTCAAATCCTGACAAAAATCAACTACAAGCTCAGATCAATAGTTTATTCAATAGTGATAGAGGAGATCAGGATTTACAGAATAAAATTTTGAAACAATTTGCGTCTCGAAAAATAGTTGTGACAGGCAAACTATTAAATACATCAGAGAAATATACAATATACCAATACCTCTACCGCCAGAATATTGGATTACCAGGGTCGATAAAGGTTAGGGTCAGTAATCTCAGAAATAATCAATTCTGTAAGATAACATATTTTGAAATTGAAGAATATGGGAATCTATAAACCAAGCATTATACGCTTAATGACCAAAATCATTTGCACCGCCATTTTATTCTTGGTTTTTTTTAGCTGCGATGCTCCTCGAAGAGCGTTAATTACAATCGGAGCTAATAAAGAGCGAAATGAAAGTTTGACTAGCCGACAACAGGCAAATCGAGAACGAAATACTGATTCAAGTCAAAATAAAGAAAAAACAGATCCCGGCAGAAGAAATAGAGTATCTGGGAACACAAATGTGGCAGTGTTTGACCTTGGCTATAAATCAATAACAGATAGAGAGACCAGTTTTAAATGGGAACCTTATTTTGATAATCCCACTTCACTGCTTCGCTTTTTAATGGGAGATCAGGCGTACAACAAAAGACTACCAAAATTTGAAGAGTTGACATACTTTTTTGACAAATTAAGCAGTGAGCTGAGAACAAATAGTGATGGAGAAGTCGCGGGTCAAATATGGTTACAAATGGATGGGAATTATATCTCATCTACTGAAGTCTTTACTCCAGATAATAAAAGGCTTTATCGGGGACTTTACTGGAACTTTGCTACGAAAAGCTTTGAATCTGTTAATCTTGCGGCTGGTGACCTGGTAAATATTATTTTGATAACACAACAATAAGTAAAATGAGGATTCTGATATTGGGTTTATTGTTCTTTCATTCAGTTTCAAATGTAATTCATGCTCAAGAATCAAAAATGAATGAGCATGATTATCATCTGATTTATATTGAATTAAGCAACAATAACAACCGGATGGGTCTGATAAATGAACTAAATGGACTGTTTAATTCTTTCACTGCAAATGGCGATTCTTTTATAAGTTATCTCAGTAATGCAGAGAATGGAAAGTTCTTTATAGGATCAAATCGTATAGAAGAATTATTCTATTTAATTGGCGATTTAAATATCTCGTTACCAAATGTGGAGTTTGATCTTCGAAAGATCATTAACTACTGGAATGAAAATGATATCACCTATCTTGATGATGATGGTATAACGCACCATTTATACCGCAGTCTGAAAATACATTATTTCGTTTCTCCTTCCTTTTATAATCTTTCAGGTGAATATTTCGCATCTAAACTTTTAAGTATTAATAATCTAAATGAGTTGAACGGGAATACCAGTCAGGTTCAACAAGTGTTTTATTTCAATGCGGATGATACTGATAATGGATTTCTGAGCTATGTAGAAAGAAAGTATAAAGAGGGATTAGAGACTTCAGTGAATCGAAAATTTATAACCTATTGATTAGAAAGTATTTGTTAGTATATATTAAGATCAAATATATGATGAATAGATCGCTTCTATGCATTGGCTTTTTAGGTCTGCTTATACAAACCTATGGTCAGGAACTGCCTGACAAAGCAATCGGTATGCCAGAGCAATTCGACAGACCCTACCTGGGGCTTGCTAATGAAATTTCTGAGATACCGTATTCGAGACCATGGAAGGTATATAGTGATCGGAATGAAAATCAAACCTACACATCACCCGGGGGTACGGTAGCAAAAAAAATATTAGGATTTATGCAAAGGTTTTATGTGGCAGAAAGAAAGGGCGATTTTCTGCACATCTATAAAGATCCTGTAAGACCTAATTTTCCGGGGATAAGTGCATCAGCCGAAAGCTATGGATGGATTCATAAGGATCACCTCTTACTATGGGAACATTGCCTGGTGAACAATCAAAATCACATAGATAAGAAGGCAATGATACTGAATACTTTTGAAGGAATCTCTTCAAAATTGATCGAGGAGCAACTGGTTGAGTATAAATATGATCCGGATCTTAAGCAATCAACAGGCAGGAAATCGAGGATGTTTGAGATATTATTTGTTTATAAAATTCTTGATGATGTGGTGTTGCTCGGTCAGGATGTAGGAATTTATGGAACTGAAGAAGATGTATTAGGATTGATGAGAGGGTGGGTCCCTATAGGTAGTGTTACATTCTGGGATCATCGCTTTACACTGGAACCTAATTGGGAAGCCGCAGCGTATCGGGAACGAGAGAATAAAGGAATTAAGCCGGCTATTTTCGCGGATGCCAGGGCTGCGCTTGATTTTCAAAGAGGCAGGGAAGTGTCTGCTGACTATGTGATCTGGGCCAATGAACCTGGACCAAAACGCAACATCGGTGAATGGCGCAGATTCCCAATTCTGCCTGGCAGGACAAACAACCTCTATAAAGCAGGAGTCATGGGAAAGATTAGTGGAACGGAGTCAATGACAGTTGAAAGATATTCTGAAATCAGGGAAGCATCTTCAAACCTGGAACAAAAAACGAGGATGATTAATGTAGTGTTTGTTGTTGATGGGACTGAAAGCATGGGCAAGTTCTATAAACCTATTTCCAACGGAATCATCAACAGTGTAAATATGCTGAAATCAGATGATACCCAAAACCGTTTCAGGTTTGGAGCAGTGATATATAGAGATAAAGCAGAAGGTGATCATTTGGTCGATATGATTAGCCTTCAGGATAATCCCAGTGAAGTCATTAATTTTCTTAGTAAAGCCCGCACGGATTACAGTAAAGACCGGGATGCCCCCGAAGCACTCTATTTTGGTCTCCGTAAAGCGCTGACTTCAGTTGGATTGTCGAAAGAGGAAACAAATTTTATCATCCTTGTTGGAGATGCAGGTAATCATAACCGGGATGATGAAACAAGGTTAAGCGAATCTGAGATTGTTAAGCTTTCCAGTGATTATGCGTGCAGTTTTATTTGCTTTCAAGCCAATAATGGTGCACATGAAACCTATGATGATTTTATTGCCCAGTCTCAGCGACTGGTTCTTGGAACAGCAAATAATATCCACAGTACAAATGAAATAAAAAAAGATAAATGGCGACCTAATGATTATGAGCAACCCTATTTTGTCTCAGACGGCCCCAATCGGTATAGTCTGAACAATCAGGAGATTGTGGGTAGCTTTCTATTTCCTGACAAAGGCAGTGCATTGCCTTACAGTAACTTACAAAAAGAAATTACTGAGAAAATCACCAGTTTTGATGCTCGAACAAGTACCATTATACAGGAAGGTAAGCAAGTAATTGCCGGAGAAGAGTTGAGCACCACATCTGACCAGGGTGAGGTGTCTGAATTCAGTGAAGCAGTAATTGGATTTTTATCAAAGATTAAGGGTTTATCCAACAGTGAAATTGATATGTTAAAATTGCGGAATTATCAGTTTTCAATGGATGGGTATACAAGTCGCCGAATTACAGGGTTGACATCTCCGGTCTTTAAAGAAGTATTATTTCTTTCATCCAATGAAATGGCACAAGTACTAGCCAGTCTTCAAAAGCTAACTTCAGGTTACGGTAGTATCAATCAAAAAAGAAAACAGATGCAGGAAGTCTGGTTAAACTTGTTAAGTAGCCAGGTTGGAAATATTGCGGAAGAGGAAGTGCTATCGATGACTGTAAGTGAAATCAGTGATTTGACACTGGGACTTCCCGTACAGAGCTCGTTTATTAAGGATGTTAAACTAAAGGATATTACCGAACCAACAGTAGTATCTGATATGTCATTTGAGAATTATCTGGATTATTTCCGGGACAAGGTAAATGTACTTCGTTCTTTCCTTACAGAAGGATACGAACAATCATTTTTTTCAAATGGTATGCGTTATTATTGGATCCCGGTGGAAGATTTTCCTTAATAGTATGTGACCATGTTATACGAGATTTCAAATTTGGTATGTGCATATAACAAAGTGGGTAAGAAAGTCCTGCATGTGCAAGAGTTGGTTATCCCAAGAAGGAAAATCATCGTAATTCTGGGATTATCCGGCATTGGTAAATCAACGCTGCTTGAAACCCTTGGTCTGATGAATAATACAATCGTTTCTAGAAATCAGACCGTTTTTCGGTTTTTCGGGAACGGAGCACCAATGAGATTAGACTTTTCCAATATATGGCAAAAACACTCCGACAGTTTTCTTTCAAATCTTAGAAATCAGCATTTCAGCTTTATTTTCCAGGATACCAATCTGATGCCAAATTTCAGCGCGATTGAGAATATTATGTTAACCCTGATGCTGCAAGGACACTCAAGGAAAGAATCACGAAAATTGGGAATGGAATACCTGGAAAAAGTTGGTATGGGAGAAATCGATCCTGATAAGAAAGTCTTTGAGTTATCCGGGGGCCAGCGTCAAAGGATTGCTTTTATCAGAGCGATCTGTCCTGAGTTTACTGTTTTGTTGGGAGATGAACCAACAGGTAATCTTGATCGCTTTACATCACGAAAACTGATGCGAATCTTGCAGTCCAGTGTACATGAAAAAGAAGGGTCCGCAATTATTGTATCACATGATATTGATTTATCAGTTGATTTCGCAGATCAGCTTATTATTATTAATAAGAAAGAGGACCAGGAGGGTGAGAAAAATGACTTTTACGGACTGATCAATACAGGTTCGGTTTACAATTTAGTGAATGTAATTAATACACGAAAATGGGAAAATGGAAAGGGATTGTATACTGATGCACAGATGATCACTTTAATAAAAAAACTGTTAAATGATCAATCAAATATATCGGAATAGACTATGCCAGATTATAAGATAAATAGAGATTTTAATCGCATGTTTTTGCAGAAAGAGCAAAGAGAATTGTATGGGGTGGGTTATAGGAATTTTATTTACCTGGGGCTGATCCTGCTACTTACTTTTCTTGTGCTTGGTTTTGCCAACGGGAGCATGAAGTATCTGAAGAAGAAAATGGATGATCCATTCATAAAATGGATAAATGTTGAGATTCCTTACGTAATGTCGGATGATATACCACGTATTTCAAGGGAATTAAAGAGCCAAATGGTCAGGGACACATTTAACATAGAAGAGATCAACGGATATTTCCAATATACCATGTTTTTCTTAAATGAGAACGGATCCAAACAATTCCAGGCAATGGGCAGAACCATTCGTCATAATAACAGAATAATTGAAAGGATCGCCGATAAAAAAAATCTGATTACCGGAAATGTTGATTATCAGGAGAAAAATATTGGATTAATTATTACCCGCGACTTACTAAATGAATTGGGATATGACCGAGCTCCATCTCATATCAATATGTCCTATCCCATTGAATCAGGTATTTATGCTCCGGCACCTGTTCCCATTGTTGCAGTAGTTGACCAATTGCCCGGTAGAAGTCATTTTGTAACGACTCCATTTTTCTATAATAAACGATTTTATTCTCAGTATAAGCCGTTTAATGTGCTGGATCCTGAGTATGCCCGTACCCTGGAATATTTTTATTCTGATGATAAGGCGTCTTCAGTTGAAATGGGAAAGGAACTTATGCTGATCCTGAAAGATAATGGTGAATGGGAAACAGCATTACTTGACTTAACCATTCAGGAATACAATAAATCCTTTCAGGAAGGTCAAATGATTAGACTGGTTTTTGATCAGGACTGGGCCACCCATGATCGAATTAATGAAGTAGTAAGTAAGATTGGTCAAGCCTTTCCAAATGAGAAGAATCTGGCGAGAGTCTATTCATATAATTTATCAGGCAATGAGCCTTACAGAGAAAAATATGATTATCTGTCAATATACTTTAGCTCCTTAGACAAGATTCGAGGATTCCAGAAATTCATGGAATCCAAGTACGGACTGAAAATTGACATGACTCAGATTGAATCGAAAGAGAATTACAATTTTGTCAGTAAGCTCACGCTTATTATTTCAATATTCCTGATCTGCTTCAGCATTCTGAGCATAGTGTTCTTCATTATTAATGTTTTAAAAAGTCATATTGAAAAAATTAGAAAGAACCTTGGCACATTTAAAGCATTTGGCCTCTCCAACAAATCTCTTATCAGGATATATATTTTCATGGCATTAAGGTTCTTATTTATAGCCTGTATCATTGCATTCGTGATAAGCTATGTTTTCGGGAGTCTCGGTTTCATTCGAATGCTTCTTTCGCTATTTAATACGGCACTTGAAGAACAGCAAAAATATTTCGACCTGTTAAATTGGGTAACATATCTGGGAATACTCTTGATCATAGTTTTGAACGGTATTATCGTCAGATATTCCCTGGCTGGTATATTATCCCGTTCACCAGGAGATTTGATTTATAGCAGAGATTAAAATGGATTATTGAATGATAAATAATATAGGGCACAACAATCGATCTGATATAATTACAAATATCAGGATATTAATATATATGAGAGCTTAAATCTCACACAAAAGTCAGGCTATGAAAAGAATGCTAATAATTCTTGGACTGCTGTATTCGGTAACTCAAATTATCGAAGCACAAAACAATGTATTCTTCTTAAGAGTTGGATGGTCGGAGTTCACCGGAGCGTTTGGAGGAGAGCTACAGGTGGGGCATATTGGACTAGAAGCGGGCTGGGGAGGATTAAACCATCCTGATTTCAGTGAACCCTGGAGCATGGGAGGAATAGGACTATCCGTTTACTCTGGAAAGCCATTTGACAACTCTTTTTATGCCTCCGCAGGTTACTCTCTGAATGGCATGCTAAAAGTCACTATGGACAATACGGATATCGTGGGAACTGAATCTGCAAACTCCACTGTTTTCCTGGTTGGATATAAATGGGGCGGCACTGCTTGGTTTAGCCTGAAGGGAGGAGTTGGCTACCAACTCAGCGATCTCGGGAATACTATTGCCGGTGAGTTTTCTATCGGGATTGCACTGGTGGCTTTTTAATGTAATCCTCGGGTTGCCATTACAACTTGAGAAATGAAAAAGCTAATTAAAAAATAAAAATATGAAAAGGATATCTTTTGTTTTACTTGGATTAATATTCATGACTTCTTGTATTATGATTGATGAGGATACCACAGAATTGGATTTTGAGGCGCCTGTAATTTCTATTATTAGTCCAACTACCAATTTTTCATATCTTTCATCAGCTGACAGAATAACCATCTCAGGAATAGCCAGTGATAACATAGGTGTTACTAGAATTGAATGGCAACACAATAACGGATTGACCAAAACGGCCAGCGGAAAATCAGCGTGGAAAATAGAAAACATTCAGATTAATACCGGGGACAATATATTCCTTATTATAGCATACGATGAAGCTAATAATAAAGATTCTGTTGAATTCGTTGTCTCCTATAATGAATTCATTTCATTTTTAAGTGCTCCCACAATTAATCCCAATGGATTTTTCATTAATGCAACTACCGATGTCAAAATTAAAATTTCAATACTGAAGAATACCGCGGTAATTGAAAATAGTATCAAGTTAATTAGAGTAGATAAAAAAGGTAATGAGATGCAGGAGATTGGTCAGTTGTTTGATGATGGTGATCTTTCTCATTTCGATGATATAAAAGGTGATGGAGTTTATTGCGGTATTCATAGTTTCAGTGAAGCTACTTCAACTGACATCTACTTAAGGGTAAAAGCAACTTCTCAGGAGACAGGCGGAAATGTTGATGCGTATTCTGAAATACGTACTATTTCTATTGTTGATAAAGTTCCTGAAACACTGGCTCGAGATATTATTGCTATTCAGGAAGAAGCCGATTCAGAATTTCAGATGCATAGCTCAAACTTAACTCGGACAGATGCAATTAATCAAACAATTGAATACCTTCTAAAAGAAGATTATGTGCAAAATGCATCTATGACTGAATCTGGGGACATTTGGATTGTATACGAATATAATTTAGAAGGTAATATTATTACAAGCGAGGAGGGCTATGAAGGGAGTTCACCTGATGATCCTCCGGTAAGAGGAGAACAACTACGAATACCAATTGAATCCCAAACCAGAGGAACTTTATTAAAAAGTGCTTTAAAATCAACATTATCATACGGCAACCAAGTATTAAATAATAAAGTGCTTTTATACGCACCAAACTACACACAATTTGATAACTGGGGAACCGAATTTTTGGATAATGTGAATAATATAATTGAAGCATCAGAATGTCCGAACTTCCAAATCGATTATGTAAAAAATGAAGAAGCTAATTTATCCAAATTGAGAAATCTTTCAGATTATGGCTTAATAGTAATTCATACCCATGGTGGACTGGATAAAAACAACCAGGTTACATTTAGGTCGGGGGAAAAACAAAATGTCATAAGTACAAAAATCCTCGATTGGAAATTAGGGCGTATATATCCTTCCACTCATCAGGGCAAATCATTATGGGGCATAAAGCCTTCTTATATAGATGCTTATAATGACGATTACCCGAATTCAATCATATATAACGGATCGTGCGAAAGCGGCCATAATAGAACCATGGCTAGCGTTTTTTTTAATAAAGGAGCGAGCACCTATTACGGTTTTTCAGAATCAGTTAGATCGGTTTTTGACAGAGATATGGCGAATCAGTTATTCCCAGAACTAATCACAAAGAATAAAACAAATCGTGAGGCATTTATACCTGGACAGGATGATGGTGGATATCCACCCGCCTTCTTTGTAATGTTTGATAATATAGAAACCTATTTTGGTTCTGAATTAGCAAATGGCAACTTTGAAATAGGGGCCCTATCAGGCTGGAATACCGACGGTGACGGGAGGGTAATCACACAGTTAGGATCTATTTCACCCTATTCAGGAAGCTTCATGGGAATTATTTCAACGGGACTTGGTTATACACTTGAAACCGGTGAAATAAGTCAGAATATATGTTTGGCTGAAGATGCCGTAAATCTAATCCTTAGGTGGAACTTTCTTTCGGAAGAGTTTCTTGAATATGTCGGGGATATTTATCAGGATTATTTTGATATAGTTCTTGTGGATGAAAACGGTGTTGAGCACTTGATTCTCCATAAAACCATAGATGACATCAATGATGAATACACACTTACTGAAGTTTCGCCAGAAATAGTTTTTGATGAAGGAGACGTATACGCTACAGATTGGCAACTTTTTCAATATGATATTTCTCAATTTGCAGGAACCACTGTAACTATAATCATTAAAGCTGGCGATATTGGAGATAGTATTTATGATACAGCTATTTTACTGGATGAAGTTGAGATAAACTAACATAATAACTTGATGGTAAAGA
The DNA here is from genome assembly GCA_964392105.1 of uncultured Enterobacteriaceae bacterium. GTDB lineage: Bacteria > Pseudomonadota > Gammaproteobacteria > Eutrophobiales > Eutrophobiaceae > UBA7359. Next base: position 8,931 of record CAYMPA010000036.1, on the reverse strand, counting down.
TATTGATGGGATTATTAGCTATGAATATATTTCTTTTGAATGAGTGTAATACAATGAAAATAATCAATCGAAAAACTTATTTGGGTTCTACAATTTATATAAATAATGAGAAGGTGTCTTTGTCTTATGATGAATCTGAAAACCTGATTATTGTAGTTGAAAAGCTACTCCATGAATGTAATGATCTGTATGAATTAATAATCACTGATGAACTTATTAACGATATCAAACAAAATGAAAATTACCTTGAAATTAGTTATCCGGAAAAACGTGAATTAAAGGTAGGGGAGGCCGAAACGCTGGAAATTTTTAATCTACTAATACCTTTAAGCGGTAGGTATATTAGCTCAAACCAGTTGATATTCTTTTGTGGATATCCGCAATTTTCTTCAGGTCCTTACATTAATGATAAAGGGTACATAATATTGAATGAAATGATCCGCAATAAAATAGCGTTGTAAAACACTTGCGAGAGATGAAGGGTAGATTACGGATGAATAGCATTTTTGTTGTATAATATATTGTAACACAAAATAATTTATAGGAGAAAATATTTGAATTGCAATGAAGAAGAAGAATATTCTCATATCTCTAGTGTTCTCATTATCAGCAACTAGCTGTATTATGATTGAAACAGAACCAGGCCCAACACCAAGCGGATCCCAAACGCCAGAGGAGTTCATGGAAAATCTTTTTGTGAAAGAGGCTGTGATCGGGTCTGAGATTGAGACTTATTATGGAGACACCCCTCCTTCGCTGGTTGGTCAATACACCACAACGGGAGAAATAACAAAGCACCATTCCGGTCTTATCGGCCCTTTCCCGGCTATAGTATCTTTTACTGCTTGCCTGTTCAATCAGGGACATTCAGATTCGATCAGTTTTGCTGAATCAGTTGGTGATTTTCTGTTTGGAGGGGAAGAAAGTTTAATCACAGGTGACAATGGCAGGTTCACCATATGGGGTGAATTCCTTGAGACCAACAATGTAATAGGCTTATCAGACAGTTGCACTGCTACGGTTGTTTTTATCATGTCTGGTAGAAAATTGGACAATGGCGATATACGCGCACAGGGATTAACTGTGACAACTGAATTGCAAGATTGTCAGGGATTTGTTGGAGGTTGGTATATGTGGGAGGCTGACTTCAGTTTCGATGGTACTTGTTCCGAAACTGAGTAATATGGATTGGACTTAGTTCGATCAGACAAATTATAATGCATCTATTATTATAATTAGTCAATTTAGAAAAAATAACATAGTAATATAACTCGAATTATATTTTACCTATTACTAAGATGCTACTCTTTCACCGGAAAAACAATCGACAAAACCGTATTAGGTAAGAAACATATTTGATAAACAATTCATAATAATAATTAGAATCATGGTCCCCTCAGGAATATCCAGTAGAGCAGAAAGATTTCTCGTTATTCTGTTCGCAGGCCTCTCTTTTTACAGTCATTTATATGGAATTGAGGTAGATTCCGTAACTGCAAAGACTGTTGCAAAAAACTTTTATTTGATCCAAATGGCACAGAGTAGCACTGTTACCAAAAAAGGAATCAGTCAGGATATTTCCCTTGATCTGGTACATAAGGAATATAGTGATCTGAGAAACTCAGGAATCAATCAAAAAAAAGGTGCATTCACTCTTCCTCTTTATTATGTTTTTAACGTAACCAACCAGAAGGGATTCGTAATAGTATCAGGTGATGACAGGGTTCCGGCTATTCTTGGCTACGCTTTTGAAGGAGCCTATTTAAAGAATGATCAGCCACCAGCATTCCAGGCGTGGATGTTAAATTATAAAAATCAAATTATCTATGCCATCGAAAATGATCTAAAAGGAGATCTTGAGGATATTAAGGACTGGGATATTTACAGGGGTATTGTGCAGACCAAAGGAATCAAACAGATAGAAGAAGTGTCACCTCTTATTTCAACAGCATGGCACCAGAATTGTTACTATAACTACTACTGTCCATATGATACAGATGGAGATTGTAATCGTGCTTATGCAGGTTGTGTGGCAGTTGCCATGGCCCAGATCATGAAGTACTGGGAACATCCATATTCCTGCAATAATATACCTGGTTATGATGATGATATTAACCTTGACCCAGATGACAATGAGATTCCAGGATCAGATTACGGGTGGATATCAGGTATTAGCTCTACTGCATACAACTGGTCTGCTATGACCAATACTCTATCTTCCTCAAGCAGTCAGGAAACTATGGAGGCCCTGTGTGGACTATTGTATCACTGTGGAGTTTCTGTTGAGATGAACTATGGACCCGAAAGTTCAGCAGCGTTCTCACATAAAGCAAGCCAAGCATTTCAGAGCATATTTAAGTACGCACAATCAACCAACTTGTTAAATAAGGATGATTTCTCTGACTCTGAATGGGATCTTATTCTGAAAAATGAATTGGACAACTACCGGCCTGTTTATTACGATGGCTGCATAGAGGACGGTGGTTGTCATGCTTTCATTTGCGATGGATATCAGGGTTCGAGCCATTTTCACTTCGAATGGGGGTGGGGAGGTTCCACCTTAAACGGGTACTACTATTTGGATGATTTAGTGGATGGTTCAATTCTTTTTCCAATTTGGCAGAGTGCCATTATTGGAATTCAGCCAGATTATGCAGTACCTGATCCTTGTTACAATGGTATAGAGATAGAACACTGCGATTGGACATATGCATTTGTAGGCGGAAGTTCAGATGCTGCATGGAATACGGGTATGTGTGGAATCTTTGCACCGGGAAGAGAACAGATTTATGGTTTTATCGCACCACAGACTGGGAACTATAGCATTGAGGTTCGAAATGCAAGCGGACCTGTTGCTTATGGATGGCAGGAGGCAGATTGTAGTGTGGAAGGATGGAACTGTATAGGTGTATTTGATACTCCTGGAGTTTACGGTACAATGTCCTGGACAGCGGGGAGTATTTATTACATATTGTTGGATGATACAGATAACTTATCAGGCAACACGTCTTTTGCAATTACCTGTGTAAGTGCAGAAGCTCCGGATCTGGACTACTATTCACATGAGATAGATGATGACAACAGCACCAGTTCAGGTGACAATGATGGTCTTGTTGAACCTGGTGAGACCATTGAGATGCCTGTTACACTTTTAAACAGTGGTGCTGGTGATGCACATAATGTATCTGCTCATTTATCAACAACTGATCCTTATATCAATATTACTGATGGTGACCAGAGTTGGGGCACAATAACAGCTGGGGCAACAGATACTTCAGTAGATTATGATTTCAGTGTATCCGCCAGTTGCCCTGAGCGTGATGTGACCTTTATCCTGGATATCTCTTCGGATGAGAACACATGGACAGACCAGTTTACAGTACATGTTTATGCTCCACAGATCAACCCCTGTGACAATATTATCTCGATAGGAGGATGTGGATCAGGGAACAGTCAGACCTACTCTGGTGGTGGTAGCGGATCTTGGAACAACAGTATGTGTAATTTTTCCACTCCTGGTACGGAGCAGATATACAGTTTTGTAGCCCCGCAAACAGGAACTTACAGCATCGAGGTACTATCTGCAAATGGATATGTGGATTATGGTTGGTCGACCAGTTGTGGCGAGAGTGGATGGACATGTATCGATGATATTGCTTCAATGGGAGCATACGGAACAATGTCGTGGACAGCGGGTACCACTTATTACCTATTGCTGGATAATGAGGATGCGACCACCGGGACTCACGAGTTCTTCATTAACTGTCCCATTGATCCTCCATACCTGGAGTATCATAGTCATGTTATCGATGATGACAACAGCACCAGTTCAGGTGACAATGATGGTCTTGTTGAACCTGGTGAGACCATTGAGATGCCTGTTACACTTTTAAACAGTGGTGCTGGTGATGCACATAATGTATCTGCTCATTTATCAACAACTGATCCTTATATCAATATTACTGATGGTGACCAGAGTTGGGGCACAATAACAGCTGGGGCAACAGATACTTCAGTAGATTATGATTTCAGTGTATCCGCCAGTTGCCCTGAGCGTGATGTGACCTTTATCCTGGATATCTCTTCGGATGAGAACACATGGACAGACCAGTTTACAGTACATGTTTATGCTCCACAGATCAACCCCTGTGACAATATTATCTCGATAGGAGGATGTGGATCAGGGAACAGTCAGACCTACTCTGGTGGTGGTAGCGGATCTTGGAACAACAGTATGTGTAATTTTTCCACTCCTGGTACGGAGCAGATATACAGTTTTGTAGCCCCGCAAACAGGAACTTACAGCATCGAGGTACTATCTGCAAATGGATATGTGGATTATGGTTGGTCGACCAGTTGTGGCGAGAGTGGATGGACATGTATCGATGATATTGCTTCAATGGGAGCATACGGAACAATGTCGTGGACAGCGGGTACCACTTATTACCTATTGCTGGATAATGAGGATGCGACCACCGGGACTCACGAGTTCTTCATTAACTGTCCCATTGATCCTCCATACCTGGAGTATCATAGTCATGTTATCGATGATGACAACAGCACCAGTTCAGGTGACAATGATGGTCTTGTTGAACCGGGCGAGACCATTGAGATGCCTGTTACACTTTTAAACAGTGGTGCTGGTGATGCAAACAATGTATCTGCTCATTTATCAACAACTGATCCATATATCACCATTACGGATGCAGATGAGAACTATGGGGATATTTCTGCTGGATGGACAGCCGAGTCCAGTGCGGATTATGATTTCAGTGTATCCCCAAGTTGTCCAGAAGGGGACGTAACATTTACCCTTGGAATAACATCAGATGAGGACAGTTGGACTAATCAATTTACAATAACCATTTCAGTACAACCTTCAACATACTTGGAAGTAAGTCCAAATAGCCGAACTGTCGCAGCAACTGCAGGTACAACAAGTTTCAGCGTGAGCACAAATGTAGAATGGAGTGTAACAGATGATGCTTCCTGGCTGACTGCTACAAAAACCGACGGAACCACTATCAGTGTATCTTATAGTTCCAATACCTCTACCAGTTCTCGAACAGCTAACATCACGGTAACAGGTACTGATGGCATTTCAGAAACGTTAACCATTACTCAATCCTTTGTGTCAAATTATATAAATCTAACACCATATCTTCCTTCCGGCTGGGAGGACAAAATAGTAGTATCCTCAGAAAGAGGGACTTTCTTAAACGGTGATGTTACAGAGGGTCAAGCCTCATATATTGACTTTGCCTGGATCAACGATGGCAATGTGGATGCGGGAAATCATAAATGTCGATTGTATTTTGATGAGCAGGAGATACTATGGGCAGAAGTACCTAATCTTACCTCGGGTTATTATCAAAATGGGGTGGATGGTAAATATTTTTTTATTGAAACTGGATGGCATATGTTAAAATTAATAGTCGATGCCGATAACAGTGTCAATGAATTAAACGAATTCGATAATGTATATGAAAAGCAGATTTATATACATTCAATAACATCATACAGAAATAACTTGAGCCTTTCTGAACGTGTATTAGTATTTCCAAATCCAACTAGCGGAATGTTTCAATTGGAAATTCAATACGCAATTTCAGATTCATATATAATTAAGATTGCAGATCCAACCGGAAAGATAATAATGAACAGAAAAATTGAAAATCAAGGATTTGTAATCAGTGAAAGTGTAGATATCTCCTGGAATCCATCAGGCATTTACTTCTTGCAAATATCGGATAATACTGCATCAGTTGTGAGGAAAATAGTGATAGCAAAATAAGCAACATATGAAAAGAAGCTTTATAGTTATTGTGCTAATAGTCTTGATGTTATTCCCAATAAAATCCTATTCTCAAGAATTTTTAAGAATACTTGACCTTGCATTAAAAACCACTGAAACAGTTTTGGAAGTTGCCGAGTATGTCGAAATTGCTACCGTACTTATTTCCTCTGAAGATAACCTGGAACATTGGTTAAACCAGACTGTTAATGCCCATATACAGAGAAATCATGCCATACATACTTCAGAATGGCTGACAGCAATAGGGGATCAACTGGTCGCTAAATGTGACCGCCCCTATCTTCCTAAAGGTCTGACATACAATTTCTACATAATTGATGAAGATTATTATAATGCATTTGCAGTACCCGGTGGTTCTATTTATGTTACAAGAGCACTATTTGAGGCCTTAAACGAAGAAGAGATGGCTTTTGTACTTGGTCATGAAATTGCTCATATATCCTACAAACATTCAGTAAAAACAATTAAAACATCCCATGCATTTCTGGCACTTAAGAAAATAGCACTTAAATTATTAAAAGCAGATCGAGATGTGGAGCAATTATTAGAATTAATAGCCATTGGGACATATACTGCCGCTCAACGGGGCTTTTCGAGAGAGTGGGAACGCGATGCTGATAAATATGGCTGCCATCTTGCTTATTTAGCAAATTTTAATCCTAATGGAAGTGTGAATGCATTACGCAAAATTGCTAATGCTACAGGTTCATGGAGTTCAACTTGCTTTTTATGGGATACTCATCCGGCAATGACAGAAAGGGTTCAATTATTAAATACTGAAATCGCTATGCTTGATATAGAGACCATTGAGGAAAGGCCTTATCCAGATCAAGTCTTTCTTGCAAGTACTACCCATGAAAATGGATCTGTAATTAATGATAATCAAGTTTTTGCATTTGGATATAATTCATTCATAGACCGGGAAACAAGCTTTAAATGGGAACCTCATTTTGATAATCCCACCTCAGTGCTCCGGTATCAGTTAGAGGAACGGGATTACAGCAAACGATTACCTCGATTCGATGAGCTGATCTCTTTCTTTGATAAAGTAACCAGTGAAATAAATACCAACAATATTGGAGGAATGGCAAGCCAGATCAGATTGCTGACGGACGGCAATTACGTTTCTTCCACTGAAACCTATTCCCATGATAATAGGAAATACTACAAGGGGATATCCTGGAACTTAACCGCCAACAGTTTCAAGACAGTAAGCCTCGCTCCAGGTGATCTGGTAAATATTGTTTTTATTAGACAATGATGATGAGCCAGTACTATCTGTATCCAGATGCTTCAGAGGATAAAAGGAAAATTACGTAGGTAGTTGAATGATCATCTTAATAAATACTATCAATGAAAAATCTCTTCTTACTTTACATTTTCATGCTGCAAATCTCCCCTGTATGCTGCCAGGAGGATGGCGGATTTCTGTGTGTAACCAATAATAATGAGGAATTACCGGTTTGGATCCTCAGGTTTAAGATCATTGACAGTGAAACGCATTATCCCGTCCGGTATGCAAATGTGGAGCTTTATAAGAATAATAGAGACGATGGGTTTAAATGGCACGCTGACCAGAAAGGAGTAGCGGTCTTCATTGCTACGGATCCGAATTGTATCCCTTATGAAGGTATTGTTGAAATCACTTCACCAAATTATTTCTATCATACGATGCAAGTTGATAGAAATTATTTCCGATCTGACGAGGATAATCGAAGAATTTATCTGGAAGGTCATCGTCATAACTGGACAAGCACTCATGAGATACCTAAAATACAAGAGATTGTTGATAAGATTAGTGCTAAAAGATATCAAGTTGGAGTAAAAACAATTCATACAGATTATGGCGTCAACATGGTGAATTTTGCACCTGCTTGCTTCGAATATGAGATACAATTGAATCGAGTTGAAAGAGATTTCAGGCAACCCCAAAGAAATACAGAAAACCATTCAAAAAGAACCCAGTGGTCAGATAATGAACCTCAAACCCCTTCAGATGATTACAGTGACGAAAAGGATTGTTACGTAGCTTACAAATTCACTTCAGACCAAATCTCTGATTCAGAAAGCATTAATAATATATGCAGGGGGAAAGGCAAGCCAAGCTACGTCTATTCCCATGCCGAATATTCTGTAAGAAACATGGGAAGCTATATCGCTTATGATTATGAGTGTATATATTGTAAATAATCTTAAGGCATATGCGATCATAAACCACTCCCTTGAAATACTAAAGGAAGTTCGTGATTCCAAATACAATATCTAGAAGAAAATCCCACCAGAAATTAAAAGTCCCCCAGAATTCTTATTGTAATCTGAATGAGAAATGCTTAAAAAAGAGGCCTCTATATAAAATGGGGCAAATCTTATTCCTCCTGTTGAATGAATTTCAAAGGCAGTGAAATTTACACTTGCTGATTCAGTAGTACCAAATGCAGTCCATGTAAGATCTTCCTGAATGAAACAGGGTCCTACTCCTAAACCAACATAGGTCTCAAGATTTCCTTTTTTATACACATTATAATAGCCAGTTAATGTTAATGGAGAGATAAATATTTGTGATGTGGAATAGTCTACTTGCCCAAATGTGTAAGGATCTCCTTTATTTGAATATCCCCTCCAATCAACTTCAAAACCCCAAAGACCTTCCCAATAACCAATTAATAATCCTCCCATAAATCCAGTACCATATATTTTCGAAATATTCTGATCATAGGGAATGAAAAGCCCTGCTTTACCTCCAAAACAAAATCCCTTGTGCGAAAATCCAGTGTTTTGTTCTTCATTCAGAACTTTGGATTCTGAGGATTGATTTTCTGAGGTGTAAGTTGGTTCCTGCGCAGGTGTTTGCCTATATTGTTTTGATTGGGATTTAGGTTTTTGAGAATATGAGGGTTTAATAACCTGACCTGTTTGTTGCTGAACTGGTGTAGAAGGCTGAGTTGTCTGAAATTCAGGAAAAGTTTCACTTCTACCTGATTCATAATCAATTCTCCATATCTCTCTCTTATGAATCTCCCTTAGAGGACCATAAGCACCACGATTGTTTCCAAATATCTCCCATAACCTGTATTCAACTGTTTCAACCCCAATCTTTTGGATTAGCACTTCAATAC
>CAYMPA010000035.1:0-23075 GCA_964392105.1 uncultured Enterobacteriaceae bacterium | reverse complement strand
TTTTTGGTGCAGTTGGTGGAAATATTGTCGGGCAAGCGACTCATCTTGGTGATAAGCCCAGTCTTGATATATTGATTGGTACGATCATGATCATGCTGAACGACTTTAAAGAAGGCAAGATTGACGAACTTTATCTGGTCTCAAATCATTTCGTAAATTCCATGATCCAAACGCCTACACTTACCCAGCTAGTTCCGGGTAAGGCGGTTGAAGATGATGAATACGGCCATCATTGGGATTACTTGTATGAACCCGATGCTGAAGAAGTATTGGATAGTTTATTGACGCGTTATATCGAATCACAAGTTTATGCGGGCGTTGTTGAAAATATTGCCTGTGAAATGGCTGCACGTATGGTTGCTATGAAAAGTGCAACGGATAATGCCGGCAAACTTATTGATGAGTTACAACTTATATACAACAAGGCAAGACAGGCAGCAATCACGCAAGAATTATCTGAAATCGTTGCGGGTGCTGCTGCAGTATAGATGTGATATATGAAGCGTGCACTTGCAATTGCTCGACAAAATGTTCCGGACGTTGTCTACCTCCTACATCCGTGTAGGCGTCCTGCATTGCAAGTATTTCCGCCTCACCCTTCAAGGGCACCCGCAGGGCATAAAGGTACCGAGGTCCATGGCGGTCAAATGTGAAGCGTGAAAAGTTAAAGGCAAAAATATAGATTTTTTTAATTAATACATATTTTAGAGAATAAATACGAGGAACGAAAACCATGAGTTCTGGAAAGATCGTACAAATTATCGGCGCTGTATTGGATGTCGAGTTTCCAAGTGACGCGATACCCAATATCTATGACGCATTGATTGTCGAAGGCGAAGGTATTAATACAACCCTCGAAGTACAACAACAGATAGGTGACGGCGTAGTCAGGACAATTGCTCTTGGTTCCACCGACGGTTTGCAGCGTGGTCTAAATGTCAGAAATACAGGTGAAGCGATATCCATCCCTGTTGGTAGCAAGACCCTCGGTCGTATTATGAACGTATTAGGTGAGCCCATTGATGAGATAGGTCCTATTGATACCGATGAACGTATGGTTATTCACCGTGATGCACCAACTTTTACCGAACTAAGTCCTTCAACCGAATTGCTTGAAACCGGTGTAAAGGTTATCGACTTGATAATACCTTTTGCCAAGGGCGGCAAGGTTGGATTGTTTGGCGGTGCCGGTGTAGGCAAGACTGTAAACATGATGGAGTTGATTAATAACATCGCAACCCAGCACTCCGGTTTGTCGGTATTTGCCGGTGTCGGTGAACGTACTCGTGAAGGAAACGACTTCTATTATGAAATGCAGGAATCCGGCGTTGTAAATGTTGAAGAATTTGATAAATCGAAAGTATCGATGGTTTATGGTCAGATGAATGAGCCACCCGGTAACCGTCTTCGAGTTGCCTTGACCGGCTTGACCCTGGCAGAAAAATTCCGTGACGAAGGTCGTGACGTATTGTTATTTATCGATAATATTTATCGTTTTACCCTGGCGGGTGTGGAGTGTTCAGCGTTGTTGGGACGTATGCCTTCTGCAGTGGGTTATCAACCAACACTTGCTGAAGAAATGGGTAGACTTCAAGAACGTATTACCTCAACCAAGACCGGATCGATCACCTCGATTCAGGCTATTTATGTTCCTGCGGATGACTTGACGGATCCATCTCCAGCGACCACGTTCTCGCATCTGGATTCTACGGTTGTATTGTCTCGACAGATTGCAGAGCTTGGTCTCTATCCTGCAATTGACCCATTAGATTCTACCAGTCGTCAATTAGACCCATTGGTTGTTGGTCAAGAACATTATGATATTGCTCGAGATGTACAGAACACATTGCAACGTTATAAAGAATTACGCGACATTATTGCGATTCTGGGTATGGATGAATTGTCTGAAGAAGATAAGTTGATCGTTGCACGTGCACGTAAGATTCAACGCTTCCTGACGCAGCCATACTTCGTGGCAAAGGTCTTTACCGGTACGGATGGTGAGTTTGTACCATTAAAGGAAACTATACGCGGCTTCCGGGAAATTGTTGATGGTAAACATGACAGTCTTCCGGAACAGGCCTTCTATATGGTTGGTACCATTGATCAGGCTGTTGAAAAAGCAAAAACCTTGTAAGGTAAATAGGAACACTTCATGACCGATACTATTCATGTTGATATCGTTAGTGCTGAGCGAGAAATCTATTCTGGCGAAGCAGAAATGCTCTTTGCACCTGCCGAGATGGGTGAGGTCGGTATTGCACCAGGGCATGCGCCATTAGTTACAAAGATGGCCCCTGGCGAAGTCCGGGTAAAAGACCATGAAGGCAATGAATCGGCATTCTATGTTTCTGGTGGGATGTTGGAAGTACAACCTAAAGTCGTTACCGTACTTTCTGATACTGCACTACACGCAGAAGACCTTGATGAAGCAGCGATTTTGAAAGCCAAGGAAGAAGCGGAACAGGCTTTTCATGATAAAGACGCCAAGATTGATTACGCCAAAGCGCGAGCGACGCTTGCTGAAACAATGGCTCAATTACAAACATTACAACGTTTACGTAAACGAACAGGTCGTCGATAATCCTTTTAGTTACTAACGTGGTGATCCTTCACCATGTTAAATCAATCATATATCTTGGCTGCCAGCCCAGATATAATCTTCTTAACAAAATTCAGTTCATGCTTTGCACATGAGGAAAATTAATTAATGAGTCTTTGTATCATTATATTAGCCGCTGGCCAGGGTACGCGAATGTACTCTGATAAACCCAAGGTATTACATTCCCTAGCGGGAAAGCCATTGCTTGAACATGTTTACCAAACAGCAATGGCCCTCACTCATCGCGATATTTACATAGTCTATGGTTATGGTGGTGAACAGGTCCCTGATGCATTACCAGATTTCCAGGGGTCCTGGGTAAAGCAGGAAGAACAATTGGGTACGGGTCATGCCGTTCAACAAGTTTTACCCGATATCCCCGATGTAGATGACATCTTGATACTTTACGGTGATGTACCATTGATTACCGAGGAAAGTCTTTCAACATTAGTAGAAGCTGCATCTGATTCCGGGTTTTCTCTACTAATAGCTTATCTTGATAATCCGCGGGGTTACGGACGCGTAATACGTGATGATAACGAAAGTATTATTGCTATCGTTGAAGAAAAGGAAGCAACCGAAGAACAACGAAGTATTTGTGAGGTAAATACCGGTTTTATGGTTGTTAAAGCTGATGCCTTGAAGCGTTGGATTAACGCTCTCAATAATAAAAATAAACAAAATGAATATTACCTGACTGATATTGTTGCTCAGGCTGTGAATGATGACGTTAATATTGTTTCAGTTTTAGCGGAATCGAGTATTGAAGTTCAAGGAATTAATACTCGAACGCAACTATCTGAAGCAGAACGTTACTATCAATTGGTTCAGGCACATCATTTAATGCGTAACGGTGTTGGCATTATTGATCCACATCGATTTGATTTACGTGGTGAGCTTGAAATTGGGCGTGATAATGAAATTGATATTAATGTTGTTATCGAAGGAAGAGTCAAACTTGGAAACAATGTTATTATTGGCGCCAATTGCTATTTAAAAGACACGATTATTGCAGACAATGTAAGCGTGTTACCCAATACGATGATTGATAATGCAGTTATTGGTAATGGATGTCGTATTGGGCCTTTTGCACGAATTCGTCCTGGCACAACATTAGATGAAGATGTTCATATTGGTAATTTTGTCGAACTTAAAAAGACTGATGTTGGTAAAGGAAGTAAAGTTAATCATCTAACATACCTGGGCGATAGTCATGTTGGAACTCAAACCAATATTGGGGCCGGTACTATTACCTGTAATTATGATGGTGCCAATAAACACCAGACAATTATAGGCGATGATGTCTTTGTCGGATCAAATGTTCAGTTAATCGCACCAGTCAAAATTAATAATGGCGCTACAATTGCTGCAGGCACGACTGTAACCAGAGATGTTGCTGAAAACAATTTGGCTATTAGTCGTGTTGATCAAAAATCCATTTCAAAATGGAAGAAACCGGTTAAAAAATAATTCAATAGAATAATTGCTACATGAAAGTCGGTTTTTATCAGTTTCGTCCATTGTTTGGTAAATCAGCGCATAATTGCCAAAAGATACTAGGTGCATTGGAAAATACAGATGCAGATTTAATAGTATTACCTGAACTTGCATTATCAGGTTATTACTTCAAGGATAAAACCGAATCACTAAAGCATGCCGAAGATCCTGATAACAGTACATGTATTGATTCACTGGTTAGGATTGCAAGTAAAAGAAATTTACATCTGGTTATAGGTTTTGCAGAGAAACGTGGTGAACAGTGCTACAACAGTGCTGCCCTGATTGGACCAGAGGGTATTGAGCATATTTATCGAAAGGCACATTTATTTAATGAAGAAAAGTTTTGCTTTGACCCAGGCGATACACCATTTATTGTCAATGACATTAATGGCGTAAAAATTGGCATAATGATCTGTTTTGACTGGGTGTTTCCTGAAGTAACCAGGGTACTGGCCGTGCAAGGTGCACAAATTATCTGTCAGCCATCAAATCTGGTGTTGTCTTTTTGTCAGCAAACCATGCTTGCCCGATGTATAGAGAACAAGGTCTTTGCTATTACAGCTAATCGTTATGGCATGGATAAACGGCCACAAGGAAGCTCGAAGTTTACTGGTAAAAGTCAAGTCGTTGCACCTGGTGGGAAATTATTACATCGAGCAGCTTCACAACGTGATGCCTTGTTTGTTACCGATATAGATCCAGAAGATGCAGATAACAAAATGATTACCGAACATAATGATGTCCTGGCCGATCGACGACCCGAATTATATTCACTACTCAATAAAAAATAGAGAGCATTGCACGAATACTGGCAGATTTTTGCTCCAGGCAAAATCTGCCAGTATTCGTGCAATGCTCTCCAACAGGAAGACTATTTATGAGTTTCACAACTGCTGATCTATATGATAAACATGGGGAAAACCTTCAAATCGCAATACCGATGTTTAATGATTATGGTGGCAAGAAGAATTTTTCCGGGCCTGCATCAACGGTTAAGGTTTTTGAAGACAATTCATTAGTTAGAACTGTATTGGAAGAGCCCGGTACAGGCAGGGTGCTTATTGTTGATGGTGGTGCATCTCTGCGTTGCGCTTTACTTGGCGACATGTTGGCTGAATTGGGCAAGGATAATGGTTGGGAAGGTATTATCGTATATGGTTGTATCCGTGATTCAGCGGTAATTGCCAATATCGACATTGGTGTGAAAGCAATAAACACCAATCCACGTAAGAGTGTTAAAAAGGGTGTTGGTGAACGTGATATTAAAGTGAGTTTTGCAGATGTATCGTTTAATCCTGGTGATTATATCTATGCTGATGAAGACGGAATTGTGATTGCATCAGAGAAACTGAATTTATAAAAATATATGTTTACGATAAACTGGGGCAATGCGTAAATTCGTTGTCTGCCTGTTCCTATATACGGGTCTTGTTCTTACAACTTCTGTAAATGCTGATGATATTTATGTTGCTGCTGCAACCAGTCTGACGCATGTATTAAAAGAGATCGCCAATCAATTCGAGAGCGAAACACAACATGTCGTAAAATTAAGTTTTGCTTCTTCAGGTAATCTTGCCCGCCAAATCATTCAGGGCGCACCATTTGAATTATTTTTAAGCGCCGATGAAACCTATGTTTCCCTGTTGCGTAAAAGAAGCCGATTAATTGATGGTGACAGCAACGTCTACGGGATTGGGCGTCTGGTTTTATATGTTCCGGAGGGTTCAAGTGTTTTACCCAGTGCTGATCTGTCAACATTGGCCATTACCATACAAACAGGACAACTCAAGCGGCTTGTTATTGCGAACCCGGAACATGCGCCTTACGGGTCGATTGCAAAACAGGCACTGGAGAATGCAGATATTTGGGAAACTGTCATGCCATATCTCGTTTATGGAAAGAGTGCATCACAAACCGCACAATTTGCTTTATCCGGTGCTGTCGATGCCGCGCTCATTCCCTATTCCCTGGCGTTGCTCCCGGAGATAGGTAACAAGGGACGGTTTATGCTGGTTAGCGATACACTGTATACCCCGTTGGAACAACCCATGGTGTTGCTGCAAGATGCAGGTAGTGCAGCGAGAGAATTTCATGATTTTATTCTCAGTGATAAAGCCCGCACAATTATTCAATATCATGGTTTGGGGGCATCAATCAGTCAGATTAATATATCAGGCCGGACCCTGAACTAAGTAGATTAAAGTCTGCAACAATACGTACTTTTCGATTTAAAGGAAAAACTGATTATGGATTGGACGGCATTCAAGCTTTCACTATGGCTCTCATTGTGGACCACAGTTATTCTATTGGTTATCGGTCTGATTGTTGCGCGAGCACTCGCATGGCGACATTTTCCAGGTAAGAGTTTGTTAGAGGCAGTTGTTGCCTTGCCTTTAATATTGCCACCGACGGTACTTGGGTATTATTTATTAACCCTTTTTGGCCGGGATACATTATTAGGTCAGACCTTTGAAGGCTTGACCGGGCATACCCTGGTCTTTTCCTTTGCAGGTCTGTTACTGGCTTCGTTGATCTATAGTCTTCCTTTTGCCATACAGCCAATGTTGCGCGCCTTTGAGGCTATTCCCCGCAGTCTCAGGGAAGCCGCATGGTGTAGTGGGCTGGGTCACTGGAGTACCTTCCGCCACGTGGAATTTCCCCTTGCCAGGCCAGGGATACTTACCGGTGTTGTTTTAACCTTTGCCCACACCATGGGCGAATTTGGTGTCGTCCTCATGGTGGGGGGTAATATCCCCGGGGAAACACGAACCATATCTATAGCCATTTTTGATCGTACCCAGGCGTTTGATATGCAGTCAGCGAACACGATGTCGCTGGTTTTACTTGTTTTTGCATTTGTTACTGTCAGCCTGGTTTATATCTTTAACCGGCGTCATAGCCACATTGTGGTTTAGCCTGGATATTGCACAAGTACAGCGGAGATATCATTGATAAATTATATTATTTCAGTCGGTAACCGTATCGTTTGGGAATTCTGGCAATGATACAGATTGCTTATCCCGGCCCTCACTTGTTCTGGCGCTCGCTATGCGCACATGCTCCCTCAACCAGAACAACGGCTATGCTTTTAGTCGCGAGCACAACCGCCATGGAAGGCGGAAGTGCAGAAAATGCAGGAGCAACTATTCTACCGCATAGCGAACACCCAAACTGCGCGATCATCCGGGATACTCATGCGATTTCCGGGCTAGTCAATCAAATCAGGAAATAATTGTCCGGTGGAATTAACTGTTTTTTTGCAACAACAAATACCGATATCTCTGAATGCCAGTCTTGTTTGTAAAAGTGGTGAAGTTCTTGCTCTGGTCGGGCCATCGGGTAGCGGTAAGTCTTCCATCCTGCGCTGTGTTGCAGGATTACATAAACCACAACACGGGGAGGTACGCTGTTCTGATAAAATATGGTTCAATTCAGAACAGGATATTGATACCTCACCGCAACAAAGACGTGTTGGTATGGTCTTTCAGCACTTCGCACTGTTTCCTCATCTTTCCGTAATCGAGAATGTTATGTTACCGCTGCGGCATCTTCCGCCAGGCAATCGCAGGCAACGTGCCGAAGAATTCCTGCAACGGGTCAACCTGAAAGGACTGGAGTCCAGACTTCCTTCCACTCTTTCCGGAGGACAGCAACAACGTGTGGCACTGGCCAGGGCACTTGCCCGTGACCCTGCTGTGTTATTACTCGATGAACCCTTTTCCGCGGTTGATCATGTTACCCGGCGTAAATTGAGAATGGAGGCCTTGCAGTTGACACGCAGCCTGAATATCCCGGTTATCCTGGTAACCCATGATCTGGATGAGGCATGTATGCTAGCCAACCGCATTTCTGTTTTGCATAACGGGAGCACCTTGCAAAACGGCACGCCCGATGAAGTCATGAAACAACCGACGAGTGCCACCGTTGCGCGATTAATCGATATGCGTAATTTGTTTGAAGGGACTGTTCTTGGTCATGACCCGGAACATAGCTGTACCCGACTTGCATGGGCAGGTGGTACCCTGGAAACGTCTTATTCCCCCGAATTTAATATCGATGAAAAACTGGACTGGTGTATTTTACCCGCTGAAGTATTGTTGCACAGGCGTGTCCGACCATCTCATGGCATAAAGGAAAATCCTGTTTATGGCAAAATAGAAGAACTGGTATCCATTGGTGGTACAACGAATATTATTATCAAGGTCATTGATAAACCCGGGATCAAACTCTATATGGATATACCACAGCATGTCGTGCGGCGTAATGCACTAAAAACCGGTGAAGAGATTGGTGTATCGCTGTTGAGAAATGCACTGCATTTGATGCACAAGCAGGAAAAACAATGATGCTTTTAGTCTATCTGAAAACCGGCAATCCAGCCTTGCTGAACGCAATGAGGTAACAAGGTATCAATTTTATAATCTGGATCTTCATTACAAAGTTCAGAAAATGGCCTTTGTTGCTGAATCCCTTTCAATAAACACCATTCTCCTGTGTCTAGTGGATCAATGTGCATATCATAATCCTTGCGCCAGACAAGCAGATCAACACCGCCTTCATCAA
Source organism: uncultured Enterobacteriaceae bacterium (assembly GCA_964392105.1). GTDB lineage: Bacteria > Pseudomonadota > Gammaproteobacteria > Eutrophobiales > Eutrophobiaceae > UBA7359. The sequence goes on along the minus strand of CAYMPA010000035.1, from coordinate 14,410 downwards.
GATTAACAGTCTGATCCCCCGTGTATTCATCCTGGTTTACCTCCCAAATATGATGTACGGGATATTCAGATGAAATCAGGCTGGCGGATAGAGGCAGTTGAAAAACAATCTGTCCCTTGTCATTATCCTGGACTTCTGCAAGTCTCCCGGTATCGAGGCCGGTTTCATCTGCGGCATGAAATGCCCTGTGCCAGGCCCATTCCAGTCTGGCCACATCTGCCAGGTAAGGAAGGTTTGCTGCATGCTTAAAATCTGTAAGGAATTCGGGAAAGTTTTCTCCGTAATTTGCCAGGTCAGCAGAACGTGAAGGTGTTACACGCATGAATTCCCTGCCCATCGCATTAAAGAAATCATCCCCTGTCAGTCGATGACACACCGGGTAAATTTCACGCAATGCACGATTCAGCTTTGCCGTGATACTGGCCTTGTAGATAGTAAAGTGGTCAACTGAAGAAAGCCCTTCCGTCTCGTTGATGTAATGACCAAGTTCTGATGTATCAGTATTGCCGGGGCTGTGTTCAAAGACGGCCTTGTAAAAGAGTTCCTGGAGCTGTTCCAGAGAAATCATGCGGTTTTCTCCAATAGCGCATCCGAATGGGCGGCTTCTTCCATCAATACTGAAAATTCCGGGATGTCCGTATCCCACTCAATCAATGTGGGTATGGGACCAAAGCGTTCCAGTGCAGTCTGGTACAGATCCCAAACCGGCGGATGCACCCGGTAACCATGCGTATCGAACAGATAGGTATCGTGATCCTCATAACCTGCAAGGTGGATCTCTTTGACCCGTTCTGATGGTATGGCATCGATATACTCAGTAGCACTGAAGCCGTGATTGGTGGCACTGACATGGATATTATTGACATCGATCAGCAGTTCACAGTCGGTTTTATTGATCAGTTCACCAATAAACTCCCATTCGGTCATCTCGGAATTATTAAAACTGAGATAACTGGCAGGATTTTCAATCAATAATGTACGTCCGAGATAATCCTGCGCCTGAATGACATGATCTGAAACGATGACAAGCGCCTCTTCTGTGTAGGATAACGGCAATAGATCATGAAGATAGTTATTGTTCACAGATACCCAGGCAAGGTGATCCGAGACATACGCCGGTTCAAACCGGTTCACTAATCTTTTCAGTTTTACCAGATAATTATGATCAAGCGGTGTGGCTGTTCCCAGGGATAGTCCCACACCATGCAATGTGATGGGGTAATTCTCACGGACCTTTTCCAGGTGATAGAGTGGAAGCCCGCCTTCACAAAAATAATTCTCGGACAGGGCCTCGAACCAGTGTACGTCGGGTTTATTATTCAGAATTTCCTGGTAATGCGAGCTGCGCAAACCAATACCTGCCCCGGAGATCCCTTCTTTATTAAAGTGGCTCAATATAAAAATATCCCTGAAAAACAGGAAGCCGATCCCGGCAGGAATCGGCTCCCATCATGCCAGTTAATAATGTATATACTTATTTTTTCGGTGCTGGCGCTTTTAGTGTGCTGCCAGTAATCTTTTCGCAAGTCCCTTCCGGTACATAAATCCATTCATCAGCACTACCATCCGTTTCTGCCTTTCCGGCACAATCGTGCTTGGCTGTGCCGCAGTCATTCATGCCTGCCTTGACGATACCCGCACATTTTTCGAAACCGGGTTTGGCAGCAGCGGCCTCATCGGCCATTGTACCCATCCCCAGTGCTACAACACCTGCCAGGGCCGCATTCATGATAGTGTTCTTGTTTTTCATTCAATTTCTCCTGATTACATTCAATAAAAATATGTATTTGATAAACTTTAACAAGAAGGTTGTTTAATAAACACTCATTTGATATTTGCTACCAGAAATAGTTCATACTACTTGTTTCACTCTATACCGAGTCATTCTAATGTTGATTTAGTCCTGACCTGTTATTGCAATCAATATGCCACTGCATTTTATACGCTTGTCATGTTATTACTTTAACCAAAATTAAATCGCAGACGTCATATTTTTACATAGTTAACAGTACGTTGTTACCTATACCGATCCCGCAAGATGGATGTTTGTCTTACAACTTGTAGGATCATGAATGCCTGATAAATGAACACTTCCTTCACCTGTTCTTGATTCTAATTGAACAAACTGTACAACAATCGATTTAATAATGTTTTTTTACAGCGTTTGAATAGTCGTAACTTCATATGAAATAAGCAGTTATTCTGTGTGAAATCAATTGGCCCGGTGTATGCTTAACATATTTACATTATCTGCGGAATATCCAGGCAAATAAACACATTCGTATTAATACGGTTCTTATTTAGTACCGTGCATAAGAAAATCTGGATGCATGATGGACGTATCGGTACAAATCTGAATGATGTTGCTCGCGGGAAGATTACATCATGGATATGCACATCATGCAGGAAAGCGTCATACAGGACACTGTTTAACGGGAGATGTTCGAGAAGGCAGATTATGATGGCTAACGGTCGTGCCCTAAAGGCCAAACCGGAATACCTGAAGACACTCAGCTACGGTAAGGTATCTTATTAAAATAAAAAAGCAATTCAATCAAAGGGATACAACAATCAAAGGTATACAACAATGAAAAGCAGAAAGATACTAAAGTTGAATATAAACATATCAGTATTTCTCATTTGCTTGATTACTGTTGCCTCTTTCCCGGCTATCAGCCGGGCAGATGTAGCGTCCAGTGTTTACGACATGCTCGATTTTTATGGTGATTTTCGTTTTCGTTTTGAAGAAGACTGGGATTCGGCCAGAAGCAGTGGTGCCCTTCGTAGTGACCGTGCCAGGGCACGCATTCGTGCCCGAATCGGTTTAAAAATTACACCGAATGATGTTTTCCAGATCAACCCGCTTGCGTACTGGCAATAAAGATAATCAACAATCACCACACTGGACGATGGCTGATTTCTCCAACAACACGCATGGAGTTCATCATCTGGCGTTTGACAAGTGGTATGGCAAGGTCAAGAAAGACCATCTATGGGCATGGGGTGGTCGAAATGGTATACCAATCTGGAAGCAGAACGAGTTGCTCTGGGATGACGACGCCACCGTAATAGGTTGTGCGGCAGGTATCAAAAATTATTCTCTGGGTTCTGGCAAATTATCATTAAATACCGGTTATGTCCTGTTACCGGATGGTATGCGGGAAGATCATGGTAAGATGGCGATCGGCCAATTGGTCTATTCAACCAAAGTGAACAATGTCGGTGTGATTGCAGCAGGTGGCATACTGGCAATCGAGGGTGACACTCCCTCCGCCGGGCGCGCCAACACAAGTATTCGTCGTCAACTCGCTCCACTGGATTACACCATCTGGGTAGGTAACCTGCAGGCCAAGACCGAGTTTTCAGGTCTTCCGGTCAGTCTGGGTTTTGATTACATGCACAACAGCGAGGATTACAGTGCGGCTGAAATTACGTCAGTAGCGTCAACGTTTACAGGCACGACTAATGACGATACCGAGGGCTATGTTTTCCAGATCCGTGCAGGAAAAAACAAGAAGCAGGGTGATTGGCTGGTCGGTTATTCCTATGCCGATATCGAGACCCTGGCAGTCCATGCCAATTATGCGCAGGATGACTGGATGCGTTGGGGGGCAGTGCCAACCGTACTGATGCGAGTGACTTTAATGTCATGAGGTTCGTGTTGCCTATGTCTTGCCATGGAAGTGGAAGGTGTTAGCCCGGTATTACAATGTAGAATCCAATAACAATCCACAGGATAGCCAACGTTTCAGGATTGATTTCAACAGGAAGTTTTAATCATAATCTTTATACCAACGATACAATGGTGTAGCTGATTTCACTATTGTATTCATCTCATTAAACTGGCAACTCATATTATATGAGTTGCCAGAATACTCGCTTTATATTTTCTGGTTATGGCAGTTGCTATTGCTAAAAAGTATCGATTTGTTCACAACAGAAATTGGTAGTATGTACTAGAATCTAAGCAGTGATCAGATATGATTGAATAACAGAGAGGATTAACATGAGGATGTTAAAAATATTTTTCTTTTGTGTTTGCCTGGCAGTATCACAAGTGGTATCTGCAGAATGCCAACAAGATGAAACAGGTGGTGGAGAGCTCTTCGGTACCCTGGTTGGCGCAGCTTTGGGTGGCTTGGTTGGGTCGCAGATTGGCGGAGGCACCGGAAACAAGGTTGCCATCGGCGCCGGTGTTCTGGCCGGTGGTTATCTGGGTAACAAGGTTGGCCAATCACTTGATTGTCAGGATCAACAATATCATTATGATACAACACAGAATGCATTAGAGACCCAGAAAACAGGAACGACTTCGACCTGGGTTAATCCTGATTCAGGTCATAAAGGTGAGGTGACGCCGACAAAGACCTATACCTCTGCAGATGGTACAGCCTGCCGTGAATTTACCCAGACGATTTATGTGGATGGAGAGTATGAGGAGGTCCAGGGCACAGCCTGTCGACAGGAGGATGGTACCTGGCAAGTAACCGGTTAGGAAATCCTGTAAAAGTTAGTGTTTCCGATAGTGCATGGTTCTTATCTTTTTGTAATCAATAATCTGATTGAATAATGGAGAAAAACATAAACGATACTTCTTATTTTTTGATTCGGAACAAGTTGTGAATGATTTGTCCAGAGATTATCTTTGATAAAAAAGTCCGCTATAACGGGCTTTTTTATTGACCAGAAATATCATGTTCCTTCCGGGCTTGTGGTATGGTGCAAATAAAAAATAAAGAGAAAAGGTCATGCAACAATATTACCGTCGTATACATAATGACCAGCGATTCCATGAGCTTGAAAAAAACGTGGGATATAATGTGGCTTACTGATACTTCGTTAATGAAAGGTCTAAAAATATGCGGGGTCGTGAAGCTACAGATTTAATATAAACTCCGCTTTTTTTTGCCCTTCATATGTCTCGTCTCAGCTTCGTTCATGACGTTTTTGTAAAAGCAGCATTAAAATCTCATTAGCTAATATTTTAATTAGTTAAAAGGCGTAAAATTATTCCGATGGATATGAAAGAAAGTCGTGAAAAACGAAACAATATCATCCTTGTATTGATTGGTATTATTCTTGTAGTTAGTTTGCTCCTTATTTATCGTGAAGGTGTGAGCTGGTTTTCTTTAACCCGATGGTCAGATGTTTCAATCGTTAGTTGGGTTTCCATCAGTGTTATTTTGGCTATTGCCTTGTTACTTCAATACTATTTCCTGATGTTGTTACGTTATAGTATTGTTAAGTATTTGGTGCTCTGGTTTATACCGATCATTTGGTTGTTTAATAATGGTTTAGTGGCGATGCATCGATTCCTTGACTGGACAACAGATATTATTTCACTTGCAGGCTGGATTCCAGTTGGTGAATTATTAGGATGGTTGCTAAGTGCTGTATTCTTTCCTGTACTTGCAGGTGGCGGGGCAATAATCGCAATCATTGATTCAAACAGTTCGATGCTGACTCAAGCCTGTTACTACGCCGGTATCGCACTTGAAGTTTCAGATATATCACCCTGGAATATCATTTCTTACAGCATGAATTTCGTGAGTATCATTTGGGATTTAGTTTCTAATTCTTTTGTACAACAAGTTGTAAGCGAACGAATGATGAATCGATCATTTCTTGATTTTAGTTTGTCGAGTACATTTAGTTTGCCATACTGGGTTCTTAGTATTGGTTATAGCTTTGCCTGCATTATGATCTAGGAAATATTAAGGAGACCTGATTAAAAGACAATCAAACTCAAGTAGTTCCATGGTGTTTTTGTCTTGTGATAACGGAAAAATACCGGTTATATTAAAACCGGTATTCGATAGATGCTTTAAGGTTTCATGGAAGGGTGGTGTATCTTCATAGATAGCTTTACATGATACTTCAGTTTGTAGTACATGGACGTAAGGCAATGTGTCAGTAGCACCAAGAATGACATGATTGTCATAGCCTTGTGTGTCAAGTTTAAGAAAAATATTTTTCTTATCAAGGTTGTTAACAAGCCCATTTATAATATCATCTAATTTTTTTATCTGTATAGTTTGTTTGTCAACAATTTTAATTGATTCAGAAAAATTAGATTTTCCAAATTCACTGGTATTTAGGATAGATGAAAAGACTGTTTTATTAGAAATATTAATAATCTCAGTTGTGTTTGTATCACCAAGTGCGTAATTCTCAATACTCCAATTATTGTCCGCTATTGATTGCAAGTGATCATAACATTCTGTTATTGGTTCAAAGGATATTATCTGGTCACTATATCCTGCATTACGTAAATCAATACCGAATTGACCCATATTGGCGCCAACATCTATAACCAGATCAATATTGTGTCGATTGATTAGTTCGATGGTATGAAGCTTTTGATTTTGAAACATGTTTTTACTTATACGAGTAAATTCATATCCAAAATATGCAGCTATCTTTTTATGAAAAGTAATTTTCATGAAAGATTTAACAATTATTTATTAGATTAAAATATACAATGCTTCGTAAAATCTGCAGCTTCGTTAGCTGTCCAATCACCTTTCGGTTTTTCTTTCATCTGAGCACACCATTTTTCACTACCGATTTCCGGTGCACAGGCTGATAGTAAAATTAAAGATATTGAAAACACAATTAATTGTATTAGTTTATTCATGCCTTACCCCATTAGTTTAATTTAGAGAATACTTCTTTTGCGGTGTTTATGGTTTTTTTAATATCATTCCCCGAATGAGCAGATGAAACAAAACCTGCTTCAAATGCTGATGGTGCAAGATAAATTCCTTCATTGATCATGCTATGGAAAAATTTATTAAAGTGTTTCTGGTTACAGTTCATAACTTTATCAAAGGAGTCAATCTTGTCTTCATTTGAGAAGAATAATCCAAACATGCCACCTGCATAATTCGTTGTAAATGGAATACCTGATTCATTTGCTGATTCAGATAATCCATCAACAAGATTTTTTGTTTTATTTTCAAGTGATCCGAAAAAGCCTGATACAGAGATTAATTCAAGTGTTGTCAAACCTGCTGCCATAGCAACAGGGTTACCGGATAGTGTACCAGCTTGATATACAGGACCATCTGGAGCGATATGATCCATGATCTCTTGTTTGCCTCCAAATGCGCCAACAGGCATGCCACCACCAATAACTTTACCTAAAACTGTCAAGTCAGGTGTAATTTTATATATGGATTGCGCACCACCCAAGGCAACACGAAAGCCAGTCATGACCTCATCAAAGATCAAGACAGATTGATATTGATTACATACGTTTCTTAAAGTATTAAGAAAATCATCTGAACCGGGAACGCAATTCATATTGCCAGCTATGGGCTCAACAATGATTGCCGCAATTTGATCGCCGATGTCAGAAAAGACATCTTTAACCTGATTTGTATCGTTATACGCAAGTGTTACCGTGTGTTTCGCAAGGTCTGCTGGCACACCGGGTGAAGTAGGAACACCAAGAGTCAAGGCGCCTGAGCCTGCCTTAACAAGTAAAGAGTCAGCATGCCCATGGTAACAGCCTTCAAACTTAAGAATTTTATCTCGACCGGTATAACCTCGTGCGAGTCTTATTGCGCTCATGGCGGCTTCCGTTCCCGAACTGACCATTCGGATCTTTTCAATGGAGGGTATTAATTCGCAAATCTTATTAGCCATATGCGTTTCAATTTCAGTCGGTGCACCGAAACTGAGACCATTATTTGCTGTTTTTTGAACGGTCTGTATAACATCAGGATGGGCATGGCCCAATATCATTGGTCCCCATGAACCAACATAATCAATATATTGCTTTCCTTGACTATCATATAAATACGGCCCTGAAGCGTTATTAATAAACAACGGTGTTCCTGATACGGATTTAAAAGCACGTACTGGAGAATTTACACCGCCGGGTATATGTTGTTTGGCTGCGTTGAATAACTTGTCTGTCATGATTTATTAACTACATTTAAATAAATTTTTATAGGCTTTTGTTGCATTGACTGTATCAGCGGTTGAATAAAGTCCACTAATGACAGCTATAAAGTCAACATTGGTATTTATCAATTCTTTTCCATTTTCCGGTGTTATACCCCCTATGGCAACTATTGGAATATTTAATCTGGATTTTGATTTTAGAAGCAGTTCAATTGTCGCTTTTACCGCATCAGGTTTGGTGATTGAAGGAAAAAATGAGCCAAAAGTAACGTAATCGGCGCCACATTGTTCAGCAACAGTTGCGCGATTAAAATCGTTATAACATGAAACACCAATAATTTTGCGACCAAGAATCTTTCTGGCAGTATTGATATCTTCATCATTTTGACCTAGGTGTATGCCATCGGCTGATATTTCTTTTGCCAGTTTCAAATCATCATTAACAATAAAGGGCGTTTTGTATTTATAGCAGAGAGATTGTAATTTCTGTGCAAGTTCTTTTTTCTTGTTTTGATCTGTATCCTTATTACGGTATTGAAAAAGTGATACGCCAACATTGAGTATTTTTTCTGTTTTTTCCAGTAAATTATAGATCGTGTGGTTTTCACAATCAGTGATTGCATAGATACCACCAGAGGGAGGCATATTCATTTATTAATGACCTGATAATGATTAAAGAAGAACAAATAAGCTAATACCTGAGAGTAGTAAAGTATACGATATCTTAAACATTTCACTATGGTAAGAATCGATGCCTTAATTATTCTAAAAAAAAACGATCAGGTTGGGCTTGTCCATGTCCGAGTTTCAATCCATATTTCAGAGTATTCCATGTATATTCCTGGGCATATTCAACTGCCCTATTTAAATTGTTTCCAAGTGCTAAAAGTGCTGCAATTCTCGAAGATAAGGTACAGCCAGAACCATGAAAAGTATCAGGCAATCTTTGCCAATGAAAATCAGTTGGAGAATCAGGTTTCGAATAAAATGAATTTATAACTTCATCAGTTTTTTCATGTGTACCTGTAATTAAAACTGAACCTGCCCCATAGTTCATTAATTTATTGGCTGCTGTAGTTAAATCATTTGATTGTGTAAGTATTTTTGCCTCTACACTATTTGGCGTAATAATCGTTGTTAATGGTAATAATGATGAAATTATTTTTTTACATATGTCCTCATCTGCAAAAGTTTGTCCTGTAGCGGAATTAATTATAGGATCGAGAACAGTCAGAGCTTTTATTTCTGATAATACACTGTGAATAACTTCAATTAGTTCGATACTCCCAATCATACCAATTTTACAGGCAGCTATATCCATATCTTCCAATATCAATCTTATTTGTTTTCTGAACGGTTCTGGATCTTGTGGTGTGACATCTACAACTTGACTGGTATTTTGAGTTGTTAGTGAGGTGATGACTGTTGCTGCATGACAACCGGCATTAGCAATACTTTCAATGTCCGCCTGAATACCGGCGCCGCCACTTGGGTCGTGGCCTGCTAATACCAGGACAACGGGTTTTAGATTGTTGCGATTGACCATAATAACGGTATTCTACACAGCTATTATTATCACAGAAATAATAATTATGGAGTTGATTGATAATGAAGCGGTATATGTGCGTTATTTGCGGTTTTATTTATGATGAAGAAAAAGGCCGGCCTAAAGATGATATTGCTCCAGGTACCAGGTGGGATGATCTTCCTCCTAACTGGACGTGTCCTGAGTGTGGTGCCATAAAGGAAAATTTTGAGATGATAGAAGTATAATTATTGTTATTTTTAGAAAGGTCTAATAACAGCAAGTAGAATGATAGCGATTAATAATAGAACGGGGACTTCATTAAACCAGCGATACCATACATGGGTGTGTTTATTTCGACCATATTTAAAGTCCTGTAATAAAAACCAGCAGTAAATATGATAGGCAAGTAAAAGGACGATGAAGAAGTATTTTATTTGTAACCACATTTGTCCACTATATGCAGACAATCCATTACTGAATAAGGTACAAATACCAAAAATAATAGTCAGTATTGCTCCAGGTGTAGCAATCCCATAATAAAGCTTTCGTTCCATGATTTTAAATCGATCAATACTGGTTTGATCATCACTCATTGCATGGTATACAAATAACCGGGGTAAATAGAATAAGCCTGCAAACCAGGTTACCATGAATATCAGATGTAAGGCTTTAAACCAGAGCATTGTTATTATTTTTCATGACACTGTAATTAAACTTGTTTGAAACAACTTTATAACTTTCATTCGGAGATGTTCTATATTTATCTATCCAGTTATTTGTTGAACTATATTCCTTTGTGGGCAATATAAATAATCGTTGGAGTTATTTTAAATTACCGAATACCCGTTTCTTCATAAATCATTCATTTTGTGACTCGACAGATGAACCTAGTACGGGGGTAGTTTTGTTTCTATTCCCTTTAATAAATTCTCTAAGTGTTGTAATAATGCGTTTAATACCGCGCCATATCTTAGGCAGTAACCAGGCCATTAAAATTATAAACAGGATCAGAAAGACGACAAACACCCAGGGGTGAGTCAGTGCTGTCCAAATCCCTGCAATGACAAGAAAATCTTCACCCAGTGAAGTGAACCAGTTACTAACAGGTTCTGGAGAGGTATTTATTATTACACGTCCACCGGCTTTGGTTGCGTGGGTTGCTGCAGTTAAACTACCGCCCACCAGAAATGCAGCAAGTTCGACAGCTGGTGTTGTGTCGCCTACTGCACTCATAGCGAGGACTGCACCGAGTGGGATTCGGATGAATGTATGTAAGCTATCCCAGGCTGTATCAACGCCTGGTGTTTTATCAGCAAAAAACTCGACGCAATACATGAGTCCGGCAGCTGTCATTACCAAGGGGTCGGTGACAACCATCAATTCCGGTGGTAATGCCATATTACCTGTACTGCCTAGATAACCCAGCATAAAAACAGCGGCGTAAAGGTTGATCCCACTTGCCCAGGCTACGCCCATACTAAGGGCTATATATTGAACTGTATCCATAATCTTTCTCGCTTAATGTATAGATGACAACATACCGAATTTACACAAGATGGCAATTACAACTTGTCTCAGAATATATATTTACTTATAAAAACAAATACTTACAATATATGACTCAGAGTATTTAGATTCGTTCAAGAGGTGTTTATATATCAATAAATCTCGAGAAATTGATTGCTTGACAGGCATTTCATCTGGCATTAATCTCATATCCGAATTTACTGTTTTACCAGTTAATTCTTAAAAATAATAATTATAAAATATCGAATTCAAAGCGGCTTCGGCCGCTTTTTTATTATCTACATGGACGTAGTGTATGTCCCGAAAGGGCAGGAGCCCGTAGGGACGTGTATCAGAAGTTGTAATAATTAAAAAATAACAAGCGCGGCGATATACAGAAAGTACTGGTCGAAAATTACTCCTGCATTTTCGACACTTCCGCCATCCATGGCGGTCGTATGTCCCGAGAGGACACGACTGCATGGAAGCAGGAGTTAGAGCGAAGCAGGGCGCTTACAGGGATGTAAGTGGTAGAAAACGTCTGGAACAAGTTGCCTGCAGGACGCAGGTAAGGAGCGTGAGCAGGAGCGGAAGCTTTTTCGAAGCCAGAGCCGAGGAGCTTGGAGGGACGTGTATCAGACGTCGCAAGAGTTAAGAAATAATCCGTAGCTCTACGAAATTGCTTGTTTCCCATTCGAAGTTAACTAGTAAAACCGCGATACTCATGTAGTCTTAACTTATAAGTTTAATTGTTACCAAATATCAAACATTAAGAAAAAAGGCAAAATCGAAAATGATTAGCGTTGGTGTCGTAGGAGCTACAGGTTATACAGGTGTTGAGTTACTTCGATTGTTATCAACACATGAAGCCGTTGAATTAAAAGTAGCCACTTCAAATTCAGAAAAAGGCAAGGCTATTATAGAAGTCTTTCCTAGCTTACGATCTCATATCGATCTTGAATTTGTTGATCATGACAGTGATCAACTTAATTCATGTGATCTGGTGTTTTTTGCAACACCTCATGCGACAGCAATGCATTATGTTCCGAAATTGCTAGATCATGGTTGCAAGGTTATTGATCTTTCAGCGGATTTTAGAATTAACAAGCCCGAGATTTGGGAGCACTGGTATCAAGAGAAACATTCCTGTCCAGAACTACTTGAAACCGCTGTATATGGTTTAACTGAACTAAACAGGGAAAAAATAAGAAACGCAAACCTGATAGCAAACCCAGGATGCTATCCAACAGCGATTACGCTTGCGTTATTACCCGCCATCAAAAATGGTTTAATTGATACAGGAGATATTATAGCTGATGCCAAATCCGGGGTGAGTGGGGCCGGGCGAAAAGCTGCACTTGCAACACAATTTTCAGAAGTATCTGAATCATTCAAGGCATATGGTGTATCCGGACACAGGCACCTGCCTGAGATTACACAGACCTTGAATAATGTCCTGGATGAGAATGAAGTTAATCTGACTTTCGTTCCTCACTTGGTCCCGATGAATCGAGGAATTCATGCGACTGTATACGTGAAACCAATTGATCACACAGTTGCAATACAGAAGCACTATACGGAATTTTATACACAAGAAATGTTTGTTGATGTTATGCCCGAAGGTTCATACCCTGATACATGTTCGGTCAGGACAACGAATTTATGCAGGATTTCTGTTCATCCTGGTAATAGTGGTCGCCGGTCAGTAGTGATTTTGTCAGTAATTGATAATTTGGTAAAAGGTGCTGCCGGGCAGGCGGTTCAGAATATGAATCTGATGTTTGGTTTAGAAGAAGAAACGGGGTTAGTATCTCCAGGCTTGATTCCATAGCTTGGTTATATGTTATGTCTAGACTGGTTGTAAAAAAGCATCGCCCTTTCGAAATTATCCTTGCTGTGATGTTATTAAGCGCAGCATTTTCTGCGATTGTATGGTTGTTATTAGATGCTAATCATTGGCGTTATATTAAAAATCGATTATCTCAAAGTGAGGAATCACGTTTACTTTGGGATGTGAATCAGAGTCTTGAAACCGAGAATAAGCAATTGAGGGAACAGGTAGTAGTACTTGAACGTTCGACGCAGATTGATAATCAGACAGCATTCAAGTTACAAAATGATATTCGAATACTTCAGGATCAGGTGTATCGTTTAAAAGGAGAATTAGAGTTTTACCAAGGGATTATGTCGGAAACAACCGATTCTAAAGGGCTTAATGTACAAGGATTACATATTGAAGCAACAGATCAGGAGAGACTTTATCGCTTTAAGCTCGTATTAACCAATGTCTCAAAAAGTGATAAAATTATTGAAGTGACAATGGACATGTCAGTAGAAGGAATGAATGAGGCGGGATCCCAGGTGCTATCACTGGATGAAGTGATAGCAGGCAGTGAACTCAAGCGTGAAATAAAGTTCAAGAATTTTGAACGAATTGAGGGTAGTCTGAACTTTCCTGAAGGATTCAAGCCATTGCGGGTGGTGGTTGATTTGCAACAGAAAGGCTTGCAGAAATCAACCGTCCAGAGAGTATTCGAATGGCCTGCTAATGCTGGTTGAGGAGTAAAATATGTTCGGGAATTCTAAAAAACGTAAGGCAACACGTATTGATACTCTGGTTGGGCAACATACTGAGATTCAAGGTGATGTCCGGTTTACCGGTGGATTACATATCGATGGCACAGTCAAAGGCAATGTTATCGCTGAAAACGATGGTCGTTCCATGATATCTCTAAGTGAATGTGGCACTATCGAAGGTGAAGTCAGCGTGCCATATATCATACTTAATGGTGTGGTTATCGGAGATGTACATGGAAGTGAACATGTGGAACTTTCATCCAAGGCAAGGATCACAGGTAATGTGTACTATAATTTAATTGAAATGGCGATTGGTGCTGAGGTAAACGGGAAACTTGTTCATTCACTAGAACCAGCAGATTCACCATTAGCATTAGGCCATGGAGAACCACTTGAAGTAACTGATTAATCTACAAAAATTGGTAAATATTTTATGAGTTCAGTTGAAGAAACAATACCTGATCTACTTATTTTTAGTGAAGCAGCTGCCAGTAAGGTTAAAGAGCTGATCGAAGACGAAGGTAACGACGCACTAATGTTGCGTGTCTTTATCAGTGGTGGCGGTTGCTCAGGATTTCAATATGGATTTACCTTCGATGAAGAAATTGGCGAAGGGGATACTATTGTTGAAAATGAAGGCGTTAAGTTATTGGTTGATCCTATGAGTTTTCAATATTTGTCAGGAGCCGAGATTGATTATTCAGAGGGTATGGAAGGCGCTCAGTTCGTTATACGTAATCCTAATGCAACTACAACCTGTGGTTGTGGTTCATCCTTTTCAGCCTAGTTCTGTAAGAGCACCTCTAAAAAATTCACTTTTCACCCCTCAAGGACTGATGGATCGACGCATAATATTCATACATAGACATAACCTTCATCGGGACAGCA
>CAYMPA010000034.1:0-23133 GCA_964392105.1 uncultured Enterobacteriaceae bacterium | reverse complement strand
GCAGCTTACCCGCTAACCAACTCATTAAGAGTTGCACTTACAAATTGAATTCACGTTATTTATATATTTAGAATTTAATAATAATAATTGACAAGATAATTGCGGGGATTAGTGTGGAAAATAATAAGTTTAATGTCCTGTTTCTTTGTACTGGTAATTCAGCCCGCAGCATTATGGCTGAGGCACTATTAAGACGGTGGGGGAACGAAAATATCAATGCTTTTAGTGCTGGAAGCAAGCCTAAAGGTGTAATCCATCCGAAAACAATCGAGATGCTTGAAAGGAATAACTTCAACATTAAAGGGTTTCGAAGTAAAAGCTGGGATGAATTCACTGGTCCTGATGCCCCCGAAATAGATTTCATTATTACTGTCTGCTCAAACGCGGCAAACGAAACCTGTCCGATTTTTCCTGGTGAACCTGTATCTGTCCACTGGAATATTGATGATCCTGCACTTGAATTAGAGTCTGAAGATAAACAAGGGAGTGCATTTCTGAAAGCTTTTATGGAGCTGGAACAACGGATACAGATATTTACAAATCTGCCTATCCAGAAACTGGATAAGATGGCACTGCTTGAACAATTAAAGAAAATGCCCGACTAAGTAGCATACAATCAAGATGCGACACAAACTCTGATTCATGCAAGAATCACTATTATGTAATCAATAATGAAGGATTATGTAAAATGACACGTCCAATCCAAACACTTCTATGGATGAGCCTCTTCACGGTCATTATTGCCGTCGGAGGTGTCTTTCTGGCCGAACCTATACATTACGCTTATTTATCCAATGTTGTATTTAACTCCATAATTCTGGGTATTTTAATCATCGGTATAGCAATAAATTTTCGACAGGTATTTCAACTCTATCCTGAGATTAACTGGATAGAACGCTATCAAACCAATTCAACTACTTCGAGCACCGTTCAGCCCAGACTACTCTCATCGATGGCACGACTGCTTGGAGGTAAAGAAGATCTGGTACTGTCAACAACCTCGATGCGTACCATCCTTGATTCAATCCGCACACGTATCGAAGATTCGCGCGATCTGTCGCGTTACCTGATAGGTGTACTGATTTTTCTCGGTTTACTTGGCACATTTTGGGGTCTGATGGCGACGGTCAGTGCTGTCGGTAATCTCATCAGTGAAATGTCTGTTGAAGCAAGCAGTGGTGCAGAAATTTTTGAAAACCTGAAAACCAGTCTGGCCGGACCATTATCAGGAATGGGGGTCGCATTTTCGTCTTCCCTGTTTGGACTATCCGGATCACTGGTCGTCGGTTTTCTTGATTTACAAGCTGGCCACGCGCAAAACAGATTTGTAAACGAACTTGAAGAATGGCTTTCCAGCAGTACACGTATATCAAGCGGCATTATCAGTGATGAAGGTAGTGCATTAGGTGCGCCTGCCTATGTTCATGCTCTACTGGAGAAAACAGCCGATGCATTGGAAAAAATGCAACTTGCCAGCGGATCTGAAGATAATCAACGCGAGTTTCTGGCCAGGCAATTGGGTGATATGCGTGGGACATTTGAACGTTTTAATGATCTGTTGGGAGAACAAAACGAACGACTCGATCGACTTAACTTAACCCAGAATGAAATTACCCGCCTGCTCAAAACGACATCCGAGCAATTACAGAAATCTCCGGCAAATGAAGAACTCCGTTCTGAATTGAGACTGCTTACCAAAACAATAGCCAACGCGCTCTCAACTCGAGGCGGTTCATGACGGCATTACGTCGTAGACGTCCTATCGAAATCTGGCCGGCATTCGTTGATGCAACAGCATCATTGTTAATGGTTGTTGTCTTTGCATTGCTTCTCACCATCCTGGGTCATCTGGTGCTCAGTACTGCTTTAACCGGACGTGATGAAGCGCTTGCGAGACTCAGCAGTCGGATCAGTAAACTTGCTGAGATACTTTCGTTGGAACAGGCAGAGACAACGAGACTTGAACAACTTTTGGCCGTACGAACTGCAAACCTTAATGAAGCCAATACACTAATTTCATCACAACGCCAAACTATTCAAGAGAAAAATACATTACTTACAAAACGCGATGCAAAGATTGCAGAACAGAAACGGATGATCTCTGACCAGATTGAGATTATGGAAACACTCAAGATCGATATCCAGGCACTAACTGCCTTACGCGATCGTATTCAACAAGAACTTGAAAAAGAAATTGCAGAACATGACATTGTTAAACAAAAACTACAGAAAGAGAGTGAATTTAATCTAAGTAATCTGGCGCAGATGGAATTGCTCAATCGGCAGATGGTAGAACTTCGTCAACAACTGTCTGACCTGGCAAATGCACTGGAGATCGCAGAGAAAGATATAGCACTAAAACAAACAACGATTGATGACCTTGGTGCACGTTTGAATACGGCATTGGCGATCAAGGCACAGATGTTACAACGATACCGTTCGGAATTCTTTGGTCGATTACATGAAGCACTTAGTGATTACCCCGATATACGCATTGAAGGGGATCGTTTTGTGTTTCCTTCAGAACTCCTGTTTGAATCAGGTTCAGATAAACTCGGTTTGACGGGTCAACAACAGGTCAAGAAACTGGCAAATACACTTAAAGAAGTCGCACTGATCATACCTGATGATATTGATTGGGTACTGCGCATCGATGGTCATACAGATAAACGTCCCATCAGTAGCAGCCGCTTCCGATCAAATTGGGAACTCTCTTCCGCACGCGCAATTAGTATTGTTCGGGCAATGGTACAAAATGGTATTCCTGCAAGACGTATGGCCGCAACAGGTTTTGCTGAATTCCACCCTGCCGATGCGGCTGACACGCCAGAGGCCTATGCACGTAATCGACGCATTGAACTGAAGTTAACCAGTCGTTAAACAAATCCATAGAAAAAAAATACATATAAAAACCACCTTTTAGGTGGTTTAATTAGTTGGCGCGCCCGGCAGGACTCGAACCTGCAACCCTCGGGTTCGAAGCCCGATACTCTATCCAATTGAGCTACAGGCGCATGTAGTAAAATCAATGAGTTAGTGTTGCTGACCCAATTATAACATAATTGATTTACGGTACATTTTGGGTGGTTATGGTACATTTACGGTACATCTCGAGCAGCTACCTAATTACTTCAGCAACTTCCCAAATATCTTGATATGCCTTATTAACCGCTTCAAAAGCATCCGTTACCTGAGTAACAGTTGTAGGAACTTTCTTTGCACCATCTTTAAATGATGCTCCTGACTGGTAACAACTACGATTATCTACAATTACATATCTATCATGTATTCCATCAGCCTTCCTTACTTCTATATTCACTTCATTCTGTCTCATATGTTTTGACGACGTACAACCAATAGAGCATGTCTTTTGATAGAGATAGACTTTTAAGAAAAGGGCTTTTATTCTTCCTATCCTTTGGGGTCGATGATGACTAGTTCAAAACAAAACAAAAGTAATGTTTCCATAACCAAAGTGGACTGTAAATTCTGCGACCTGTTCGGTGTATTGCGTCTGTTGGGGAATCTTGTCGAAGAGGAACCGGGGACCGTGGAACAGATCCTGCGCCGCGAGGTGCCGGTAAGCAAGGGAGAGACTCTATTTCAAACCGGCGACACTTTCCGGGCGGTGTACGCGGTCAAGAGTGGCTCGTTCAAGTCCTTCACTTGGTTGAATGGCGGTGGAGAACAGGTTGTTGGGTTTCATTTCCCGGGAGAGTTACTGGGCCTCGATTCGGTCCGTTCCCCCAGGTATGGTTATTGCGCACGGGCGCTGGAACAAAGCAACGTATGCCTGCTCAAGTTCGATGAACTGGACCTGCTGGGTGAACGTCTTCCCCAGTTTCAGGAACAGCTCATCCAGTTGTTGAGCAAGCAGATCATGATGGAACAGCGGCAGTCATTGGTAGTAAGCCAGCAATCGGCGGAGGAGCGTCTCGCTGCTTTTCTGATCAATCTTTCCAGACGCTTCCAGGAAAGAGGGTTACCTTCCGTGGAATTCCACATTGCCATGTCCCGGCAGGACATCGCCAATTATCTGGGGCTGGCCCTGGAGTCGGTAAGCCGTCTATTTACCCGTTTCCAGGAACAGGGCATGCTCAAGGTCAGCGGTAAGCTGGTGGTGTTGACAGACCTGACGGCACTGGAGGCACTGCTCCGGACTCCGGCTACGATGCCGGTAGATTCTAAGACGTCAAACTCCTGACCCCCATCGCTCCTGTGTCTCCTCGGGAACCTCTCGGTGACTTGTTTTCATCAAAGTTTGGACTACGCTTATTGTTTTAGATCACCTGGATGAGTCAGACATTCAATGCTAGTAAATGTAGAGGTCAGCGAATATTGGACGTAGCTGCTAAGATCAAATTAACCACATTGGCAAAGTAGTGGAAGATGCCTTACCGTTATAGCTATAAAAAATTAATCCTGATGAGTTTAAGCCTCTCTTAAACCAGGTGCTTACATGTCCATAATTTTTTATCGAATTACATCAAGACATTCATACTTTTCTTTATTGTATTATCTGGATATTGTCAATCAATCGCCATTGATCAGTTTCCAGTTGAATATACCAGTTGCCATCAATCAAATCAGGCAACTCGGACTGGTAGTGCTGGTCACCAACTCTATCCAGCTCTACTATCCTGTCAAATCCTTTACGTGTCGCATGTAAAAACTTCAAGTCTAGTTTATTTGGATAGGTAAAATAATCAGCAGCGAGCAAGTTTACTCTTAGCAATCGCGATTGTTTATCCAGCTGTACTGACATCTCCAGTCCCATATCCACTGCTATACGATCTCTCTCCAATGTACGGTTAATTTCAAGTCCGTGTTTGTAATAATCATCAACGACCAGACCATCATCAGATTGTATTGCCAATATTGTTGTAATTATTCCACCTATAACAGCCGCAAGAGGAAAAGCAATCAACATCAGGACATAGCCGTCTTTGTACCATTTTGTTTTATCTTCCTTATGTATCATCCTGGATTCCACAGTAGAACTCGCTTTAAAGTGCGTCCAAACATGTCTAGCGTGCCGTCTAGAAACGCAAGTATAGCCATTCTATGACTGCGTTTTGCTGACAAGCGATAGCCGTGTTTAGATGTGCTATAAAGTGGGTAGGTGCATTCATCCAATGGATGAAGCTTAATAATATTGTAACTGTTTAATAGAATAATATTTTTTTTCATGTTTCGACCGATCTACTGTGGAATCCAGGATTATGGTATTGGTCCCAGAAATTTTGCGGTTTTAATAACATTTAGTTTCGATTCATCATTCGCAGTTAATTTAAACCAGACTTCCGTACTACGCCCACTTAAGGCCGCTTCATATGCCCTCAGACTAACCGGCATATCAAGTACGCTTCCTGCCTCAACAATAATCGGTTTGCCATCTGAAATCAGCTGCACGTTATCAATCCCTTCAATAGACAAGGTATATTCATGTGTATAGTTATCCATATTGATCAGTTTCAATGTATACACATTCTCAATTAAACCCGCCGTTTCACGATAAAGCTGATTTCTGTCTCTAATCACATCCAGTTCCAGTGGAACTCTATTCATCAAGGTATACACAAACGCACTGAACATGATAAGTAAGATAATAAAATAAATGGTCACCCTTGGACGAATTATCTTTGATGACTTACCGTCGATCAGGTTTTGGGTTGTGTAGCGAACCAATCCTTTCTCATAACCCATTTTATCCATTACATCGTCACATACATCAATACAGGCCGAACACCCGATACATTCATATTGCAGACCTTTTCTGATATCAATCCCGGTTGGACAAACCTGGACGCAAAGCGTGCAATCAATACAATCACCCAGCCCCTGTTGTCTATGATCGATGCTCGGAGATCGCCCTCCCTTGGGTTCACCCCGTTCTTCGTCATAAGAAATAATCAATGTATCATCATCAAACATCGCGCTTTGAAAACGTGCATAGGGGCACATATACATACAAACCTGTTCACGCATCCAGCCTGCATTCAGGTAAGTCGAACCCGTAAAGAATGCTATCCAGAATGCTTCCCAGGGATGTAAATTGAAAAACATAAAATCTTTCAGTAAGTCATTGGCAGGGGAAAAATAGGCTACAAATGTAAAGGCGGTAAACAACGATAGCAGTAACCAGAATAAATGCTTACCAACTTTACACAGGATTTTTTTACTGGACCATTCTGCCTTATCCAGATACATCTGTTGCAAACGTGATCCTTCAAACTTCCGCTCTATCCAGATAAAGACTTCCGTCCACACTGTCTGGGGACAGGCGTAACCACACCAGAGTCGCCCGGCCAAAGCAGTAAAGAAAAATAAACTCATTGCTGCGAGGATTAACAGGAAAGCCAGTAAAAGAAAATCCTGCGGCCAGAACGTTAACCAGAACACATAAAATTTACGGGCAGGCAAGTCGAAAAGAACAATTTGTCGGTCATCCAGTTGCACCCAGGGCAATATATAGAATATACCGAGTAGAACGAAATAAGTGGATGTTCTTAATGTAGCAAACAGTCCATGGACTTGACGTGGATAGACTTTCAGGTGTTTTTCAAAAAGTTCTTGTTCTACTTCATTATTGACTGTATTTGAAGCAGTAAAACTTGATTCAGAAATCTTTTCTTCCATTTAATAAATCTAACACAATAGTAACCAGAATTAACTCTAGTCGGTTTCAGGATCTGTTTGTTTTGAAGGATAGATAAAAAATACAGCCAGCAAGCTGGACGAAGCTGTTAATAACCAAAACAGAAGAAACCCTATGGAATAAGCCGTAGTTCGGTTTACTTCCGGAAAATCAACACAATACTTCAATTCCAGAGGATCAATGGTGGAAAAAAACACCCCTGTTGCAATTCCCGCCATCAGAAAAGAAAGCCATAAGGTAGTCGTAACTATCTGTGCAGTAGAAACGCTGCCGATTTTGTCCCACATGTTTATAAAGCATTAGTTTTGATTAGACAAACTATACACATATGCAGCCAAAAGATGAATCTTTGCCTCTCCAAGAAATTCCTTATGCGGTGGCATTCTTCCATTTCTACCCATTGCTATAGATTCCATAATCTTCTTCTGTGAACCACCGTATAACCATATGTCATCAGTAAGGTTCGGCGCACCAAATTGTTGATTACCGGTACCATCCGGACTATGACAAATCACGCAATTCTGATTAAAAATTTCCTTACCTTTTGAGGCATGGATCGAATCAACCTCACGCCCGGCAAGTTGTTCAACATAGCTGGTCACATTAAACACGCCCTCTTCACCGAGTATCGCTCCCCAAGGTGGCATTGCACCTTGGCGGCCCGTCAAAATAGTTGTTTTTATTTGCTCAGGTGACCCACCGTATAACCAGTCCTTGTCTTTCAAGTTTGGATAACCCCGTGCCCCACCGGCATCTGAACCATGACATGTGGTGCAATAGGTTGAATACAAACGCTTGCCGATCGTGATTGCATCATCATTTGCGGCAACCTGGTTCAGGTCCTGATTCAGATATTGATTAAAAATAGGACCATAATTTTCTTCGGCGGCTGATATTTCCTGCTCATACTGCTTTTGCTGGCTCCAGCCCAGCATTCCTGCATATGCACCCAAGCCTGGATACATGATGAGATAGCCCATAGCCCAGATACAGCTAATCAGGAACATATAAAACCACCAGCGCGGCAAAGGGTTATTCAACTCTTCCAGGTCTTCATCCCAGACATGACCCATAGATTCTGCTTTTTCTCCGGGTTCACGTTTTTTTCTGGAGGAAAACATAAGGGCAAACACGAAACACCAAACGATACTGGCAACAGTTACGATTCCTATGGCCCATGACCAAAATGAACTGGTGAAGTCAGCCATTGATAGTCTCCTCTTGTTTGCTGTTTATTTCGTTATCAGGATAATTATTTTCAGTAAACGGGATGTTGGCCGCTTCTTCAAATTCCGCTGCCCGCTTATTACTCCAGGCCCAGATAACAATACCGATAAAAACGATAAATACGAGAACGGTCCATGTGGATAATAAGATACTCATAATCCTTCTCCCCCCTTAGCGCCTTGTCTTTACAGCGGTGCCGAGCACCTGCAAATAAGCAATCATCGCATCCATTTCTGTCTTATCTTCCAGTTGTTTCGGTGCCTTTACTATCTGTTCATCAGTATAGGGCGATCCAAGCTTACGCAAGACTTCCATCTTGGTCGTGATATCACTTGCATCTACCTGTGTCGTATCTAACCAGGGATAGCCTGGCATGATTGACTCCGGAACCACATCGCGAGGATTAATTAAATGGACACGATGCCATTCATCACTGTAGCGTCCACCAACACGATGCAAATCCGGACCGGTACGTTTGGAACCCCATTGGAAAGGCCGGTCATAGACAAACTCTCCTGCAAGAGAATAATGCCCATAACGTTCCGTTTCAGCACGAAAAGGCCGAATCATCTGTGAATGACAGACATAACAACCTTCACGTATATAAACATCCCGACCGGAAAGCTGTAAGGCTGAATACGGCTCGAGACCATCAACAGGCTGGGTAGTTGAATTCATAAAAAATAGTGGGACAATTTGAACCAGCCCACCAATACTGATCATTACCACGATCAGTATAATCATCAACCCGAGATTTGTTTCTATATCTGTATGTTTCAGTGCCATTATTACATCCTCCTAATGTGCGCCTACTGGCACTGGTATATCCGCTGTCACTGGTTTACTACCGGCCACCGTCTTCCAAATGTTGTAGACCATCACCAATGTCCCCGCCAGGAACAGGAATCCACCCAGGAATCGAATAATGTAAAATGGATGCATGGCCTGTACAGACTCAACGAAACTGTAAGTCAGGGTGCCATCATCATTGACCGCACGCCACATCAAGCCTTGCATGATGCCTGCGACCCACATTGATACGATATACAGCACGATTCCAATCGTCGATGTCCAGAAATGGACTTCAACCAGTTTCAAACTATACAGTTGTCTTCCATATAAACGCGGAATCAAATAATACATACAACCCAATGAAATCAGTGCCACCCATCCCAATGCCCCGGAATGAACATGCCCAATCGTCCAGTCTGTGTAATGTGATAGTGCATTAACCGTCTTGATCGCCATCATTGGACCTTCAAAGGTCGACATACCATAAAAGGAAATTGATACGATCAATATTCTAAGGACTGGATCAGTGCGCAATTTCTCCCAGGCGCCGGATATGGTCATAATCCCATTGATCATACCGCCCCAGGAAGGCGCTAATAAAATGACTGACATCACCATACCCAGGGACTGGGTCCAGTTTGGTAATGCCGTGTAATGCAGATGGTGAGGACCGGCCCAGATATAGGTAAAGATCAATGCCCAAAAATGAACAACTGAAAGACGATAGGAATAAACGGGACGGTTCGCCTGTTTAGGAACAAAGTAATACATCATCCCAAGGAAACCTGCAGTTAGAAAAAAACCAACCGCGTTATGTCCATACCACCACTGTACCATTGCATCCTGCACACCAGCATAGATTGAGTAGGACTTGAAAAGACCGACAGGTAACGCAAGATTATTAAAAATATGCAACACCGCAACCGTAATAATAAATGCACCATAAAACCAGTTGGCAACATAGATATGCTTTATACGTCGTTTGATTATGGTTCCGAAAAAGACAATGGCATAGGAGACCCAAACAACGGTAATAAGGATATCAATTGGCCATTCCAATTCGGCATACTCTTTTGATGTTGTAATCCCCAGTGGTAATGTGATGGCAGCAAGAACAATAACTAATTGCCAGCCCCAGAAGGTAAATGCCGCCAACCCATCATGGCATAGCCTGACATGACAAGTCCGTTGTACAACATAGTAAGAAGTGGAAAATAGTGCAGAACCACCAAATGCAAAGATCACCGCATTGGTATGCAAAGGCCGTAATCGACTAAAGGTCAGCCAGGGGACATCAAAATTGAGCGCTGGCCAGGCCAGTTGGGCTGCAATAAAAACCCCCACTGCCATACCCACAATGGCCCAGACCATTGTCATAATGGCAAATTGCCTAACCACCTTATAGTTATATGTCTGAGCTTCAGCCATGAGTCCCCCTATATCTCGAACTTATTAAATGCCTAAGACTATTATTATATATAACGGAAAAAATTTGTGTATAAACTAGATATGCAGTAAAAATTGATATATCAAATTTATGCTAAATACTTTTTTAGTGAGTTGCAAGTCTATAATTTATATAATTATTTAATTTATATAAATGAATAATAATTGCTTTCATTGTAATGAACCTGTGCCAGCAGGGCTCAATCTGGTGGCCCGGATCAATGATCGAGATGAAGCAATGTGCTGTCGGGGCTGCCAGGCTATTGCCGAACATATTGTTGAACTGGGTCTCGCAGGTTATTACAAACACCGAACCGAGTACCCGGAAAAACCGGAAGATTTATTACCGGATTCGTTGAGAACAACCCACCTATATGATCAGCAAGAATTGCAGCAAAATTTTGTCACGGACACTGATAAAGAATTACGGACAGCCCATTTAATCATCGAGGGAATCGTGTGTCCGGCTTGTGTCTGGTTGAATGAATCCTATCTGAGTAAAATAGAGGGTATTAAAGCTGTTAACGTTAACTTCACTACCCAGCGGGCAATCATTAGCTGGGATAATTCAGTTCTTTCACTAAGCAAAATCCTCGATTCTATTGTTTACCTTGGTTACAAGGCCTACCCATATAGTGCTAATCAAAGGCAACAAACCTTTGAAAAAGAACGGCGCAGTCAACTATTGCGATTAGCTGTTGCCGGCTTACTCGGAATGCAGGTAATGATGATTGCCATCGCTCTGTATTTTGGTGACTGGTTTGGTATCAAGGATGAATACCGACAATTTTTTTACTGGGTGAGCCTGATTCTCACTATACCCGTGGTTTTTTATTCCGCTTTTCCCATCTTGATGGGTGCAGTCAGAGATTTGTCTCTATTTAGAATCAATATGGATGTACCTATAACATTTGGCTTACTAATCGCATTGTTCAGTAGTTGTTATTCGATGATCAGTGACCATGGGGGGCATGTCTACTTTGATTCAGCAGTGATGTTTGTATTTTTTATCTCATTGGGACGTTATTACGAATTTGTCTCACGAAAAAAATCAATGGAACAGATTGATCGTATATCACGGATCATTCCATTAATGGCTTTAAAATTATTTGAAAATGGCCCAAATAAACCGGAAGCCATGATTGCTGTTTCCCAATTAAAATCGGGTGATCGAATAATTGTGAAACCCGGTGAAGTGATTCCTGTTGATGGTGAGGTTATCAATGGACAATCTTCTGTAAATGAATCCATTATTACCGGTGAAAGCCTGCCAGTACATAAACAGATCGGCAACGAAGTATTAGGCGGAAGTACAAATATCGAATCACCTTTGACGATAAACGTTACTCGCATTGGCGATAACACGACCGCTTCGCTCATCGCCAGGTTGATTGAAACGGCAAGCAATCATAAACCCGAAACAGTACAGTTGGCTGACCAACTGGCCTCATGGTTTATAAGCCTGATATTAGTTATTGCAGCCAGCGTCGCCCTATTCTGGTTTATGAATAATAATGAATCGTGGCTGGCAATAACCCTATCTGTTTTGATAATCACCTGCCCCTGTGCATTATCATTGGCAACACCTACCGCGATTGCCTCTGCCACAACAGCACTAATGAAACAAGGCGTGGCCATAGTCAATCAAACCGCTATTGAAAATATTAACAAGGCCAGTCATTTTATTTTTGATAAAACCGGCACCCTGACTAAAGCCAGGCTATCAGTAAAAGAAATTGTTCCATTACATCATTTGAGTAAAGATGAATTACTATCTATTGCCGCAGCACTGGAATCTTACTCAGAACATCCCGTTGGGAAGGCGATAGTAAAAACATACAACAAAACGAATAACCACAATATTAGCAATATCGAAAATACACCGGGCATGGGAATAAAAGGAATAATTAATAATGAAACATTCTATATAGGAACAGAGGAATATATTGCACAACACACCCAATGCAGATTTAATGATGAATTAAGGATTATGAAATACGGTAAGACGGTAATTTTGGCAACAAAAGAGCATTTACTCGGTTCGTTTCGTCTTGATGATTCGATCAGGGAAAATGCATCAAAAGTCGTACATAAATTACATCATCTCGGGAAAAAGGTTTTCCTGCTCAGTGGTGACAGTGATGAAGCGGTGAAAGGAACGGCCTCGACATTAGAAATAAAACAATATTTTTCCAGGCTCAAGCCTGATCAAAAATTATCTCTGATCTCTGATCTACAAAATGCCGGGGAGAATGTATGTGTAATTGGAGATGGAATTAATGACTCTCCTTCCCTTGCACAAGCAGATACTTCGATTGCTGTAGCCAATGCATCAGACATCTCCAAGCTGAACTCTGATATAGTAATCATGAATAACGATATTAGCTCTATCATTAAAATTATAACTATTTCAGACAAAACAACGAGAACCATTATGTTTAATTTATTATGGGCAATTGGATATAATCTAATTGCGGTGCCATTTGCTGCTGCAGGTTATGTTGCTCCCTGGTTGGCAGCCATTGGGATGTCTTTAAGTTCTCTGATAGTCGTTATCAATTCATCCAGAATAAGAAATTATTAAAATTGACCAGATGAATATAATTTACCTGTTAATTGGTGTTTCACTGATATTTATCATTCTGATCGTTATAATTTTATTCTGGGCATTCAAATCGGGGCAATATGATGATCTTGAAGGTGAAGGTCATCGTTTACTAATGGATGACGATGATGTGTCGGATCAGTGATGCATGTGATGAGTATGTTGATCATGCTGCCCTATAAAATAATAAGATGAAACAGGCATTAATAAGCCAGTTACAATAATCAGGCATCCAGCCATCTGTCGTGCAACCCTGTTCTGTCTTAATTGCTTCAAGTAATCCATGAATATACCAGTTGCTACAAGTGGTAATAAGGTACCAAGTCCGAAGCTAAGCATAATCAGAGTACCTTCCAGAACATTATTGCTCGCAAGGCTTAACAACAATACTGAATAAACCAGGCCACATGGCACCCATCCCCATAGCATACCAGCCAGATATGCTTTTAATATTGAGTCAACAGGCAAGATCTTTTTTCCGACAGGTTGAATAAATCGCCAGAATCTTTGTCCTATATATTCAATTTTTTTTAACTGGGGAAACCACCCGGCAATATTCATCCCGATTAATATCAATATAAAAGCAAAAACAACTTGTATAACAAGATGCCCATACTCCAGTTGATTAAAATCAAGTAAATTTATACCCAGAAACGAAAGCAACAATCCTGCAATCGTGTAACTGGAAATACGACCCAGATTACTCACTACATTCATTGAATAAAGCACTAATTTGCGTCTTTTGAGTTCGTCCGGAACAGCATACATCATAGCGCCAATAATACCGCCACACATACCGACACAGTGCATCGCACT
Source organism: uncultured Enterobacteriaceae bacterium (assembly GCA_964392105.1). Taxonomy (GTDB): domain Bacteria; phylum Pseudomonadota; class Gammaproteobacteria; order Eutrophobiales; family Eutrophobiaceae; genus UBA7359. The sequence goes on along the minus strand of CAYMPA010000034.1, from coordinate 9,589 downwards.
GAACAACCCAATATTAAAAGTAACCAGATAAGTAAGTAACATTGATAATTATTTATTGAACTAGATCAATTTTAATATAAATCTATACTAGTCTGTTTTAATTCGTCAAAAGATTTTGGGCAATATTTTTATGAATGGCTTTTTTAAATCATTTCGAATAACTCAAAGAGTCGAATCCTGACATTGTATTAATTCAATAATTAGTAATTTATTTCAGAATTGTTATTAACCTATGGGACAGTGTCAGTAACTACTTACATGTAATCATTTATAGATGGCGCGCCCGGAAAGACCTCGGTACTCCCTTGAGGAGTGTGAATCTGGGCACTTGGAAATAAGAAATGACAGGTTAATAGCAACCCAAAGCAGTCGCTCCGCCGGGGTCGGTGGCTGTCGAAATACATCCATGCAGACGATCCACAACCTTTAATACACTATGCCTTAATCAAAAACCAAATCCCAATCCCAATAAAGCCAATGCCTGCAACATAATGAATATGTTTCTCACTTATATACTGTGAAATAACACCACCTGCTAACACACCAATGCCTGATGCTACAATAAGTGCAAGCGATGCTCCCAGAAAGACTGTGAATTTACTTACTTCTTTATCCGCTGCAAATAGCATTGTGGCCAACTGGGTTTTATCACCAAGTTCTGCAATAAAAATTGCTAGAAATATCGTTGAAAATACTTTCCAGTCCATAGCTTAATTCAGAATAATCCAAATTTATTTAATGAGTTTACGATGATACAGAATATTCAGGCTAAAGCTAAATATCTGCTTCTGTCCGTGTTCTTAACGGTTGCTATTCGTACCTGGATAGCCTTATTTTTATCTAATAAAGATATCTTACACTTAAACCTGCATACACGTTGAATTCCGGGGCTGGCTCAAAATAACGACTACCAAAAGCATTAATTCTCACATTACCGACATATTCTTCATCAAAAAGATTATTGATCCCCATATAAGGTGTTATTTCTACATCACCCATGGTCTTTATATAACCTGCCCGAAGATTTGAAACACCATATGGCCTGTTCTGAGCTGTATTTGAATTATCAACATACATATTGCTGACATACTGAAAATCGATACTGGAAAAGAATCCTGAAGGATGTGTATAGCCCAACTCAGTATAGAAATTATGTTCTGGTAATCCCGGTAATTCATTACCCGCACATGCTGATACATTACATGTCGCTGCTGCAGGAAAGTTATCAAAGGTAAAATCACTATAAGTATACGACATCAACATATTGACACCCGTAACAGGGATAAACGAAACCGACGCTTCTAGTCCGTTTCTTGTTGTGTCTGCATTATTGAAAAAAGTACGGCCACCGATATTAGCAACATTAATAATTTCATCATCAACTTCGATATGAAAAACAGCAAGGTCATAATTAAAGTGCGAATTAAGTTTACCTTTTACGCCTACCTCATAATTCAATGCCTTTTGTGCTGTAACATTAGCAAACCCGCCTGTTGCCACATTTGCCAGTTCGGTAAATGTTGGTGTTTCAAATACGCTCGATATATTTGTATAGATATTGACTCCAGGATTAATTGCCCACAATAAACCACCCATAGGGCTGAGTTCTTCAAAATTTAACTTGGCGGATTGATCGCCATCTCCAAGAAAAACATCATCGACTTCCAGGTCAACATTGTCATATCTGAGACCCAGTGATAATTCCAGATTATCGGTCAATGCCAATTCATTACGAACATAAATACCTAATGAGTCGCCCTGTTCCAATTGATTAAGAGTTTGCGCCCCTTGAACACCACTATTATTTGCATAACGCTGTCTATCATCTTCCTGTGAATCTACATCAACTCCGATAATGGTTCTGTTATTACGCCCAAATAGATCACTCAATATACTGTACTGTGCACCACCACCAAATTGAAACCGATCAAACTCTATATTCCCACTCGCAGCTACCGGTATAAAACCAACAAAATTTCGATGAACATAATAGTTACGTAAGGTCAGTTCCTGGTCAGGCGTGATCTGTTTTCGATAGGTAAAGCCCAGTTTTTGTTGATCGATATCTTCACCTGCATTTGCTGTAACATTCTGAGGTCTAGCTTGACGACGATCTGCATCAACACTGGCCTGATTTATTCCTCCCGGATCATCTGCCTGGGGCGCATCATACGCCGTGAATATGGTTGTAAAATCTGAAGTATCATCAATTTCGTATTTAAACTTTGAATTGAATTTAGTGTTACGTGTCCGACTATGTGAACGATAACCGGTTACATCCAGATGAGACAGGTTAAGAAAATAATCCAACTTATCAAGTTGACCACCTGTCTTGATATTACCGATATTAGTCTGGTATTCCCCCTTACTGAAGTTGCCTTCAACGTAGGGATCAACATCATCTTCATCACCGGTAAAGAAATTCATCACACCACCAGATGAACTACCATATAGCGATGAAGCAGGGCCACGCATAACTTCTATTCGGTTTATTGAGTTCAAATCAATATCTTCTATCCCACCCTGACCATCGACAGTTGTTAACGGGACACCATCCTGATAAAGCTTGATACCGCGCGTACCAAAATTTGCACGGGCACCAAAACCACGTATCGATATTTTCAAACTTTGCGCAAAGTTATAGCGGTTTTGCATAAATAAGCCGGGGATCTTGACCAAAGATTCATCAAGCCCAATTCTTTGTCGTCCGAGTCCTATATCATTTTGATCTACAACCCCGACAGCAGCAGGAACATTATAAATAGATTTATCAGTGCGTGTGGCACTGACCGTGATGTCTTCAAGTTGATTGGCTTGTTTTTCAGTTGATTCAATATCTTCAGCTGAAACTATCACCACAGATAGTCCCAATGCTGAGATAATGACCTTTGCGATATGCAAAGTTCTCGTTTTCATCTCTCCTCTCCCACTAACTATTATTAAACGTTGTCGAACTGCCTTTCTTTTGGGCAGTTTCAGACAAGATATATAATGTAAGCAATCATTGAACCAATAAGCAATTGGGATAATAGTAAGTGCGGTTTTATTGATTTATATCAAACAAAATTTATATATATGATAGAAAACGGTCAAATTTCGCAATTAAACCCCAAATAAAGCCTGTTCGCTTAATACATTTTGATAATGAAAAAGTAGAGATAAGTACCGGACTGGTTGTTTTAAACCAGAACTGGTTTATATATAACAACTTGCCACTCAAATTGCGTAACTTTTTTACTGCTTATGTTTTGCTAAAAAAGGAATTAACCAAAATTAATCCTGGCTTCGTGGCTGGCCCTTGAATCAGCATTGTTCAATGCTTCTTCCAGATTGTTTTGCTGAATACATGCCCTTGTCTGCCCTTTTAATTAATTCATCAGGGGTCTCATGATTACCGGAATAGACGGCAACACCTATACTGCAACTGATAGATATAGTCTCACCTTCCACTTCAAAGGGAGCTGCTATGGCGTCAGAAATCTTTTCAGTAATTAACATTGTATTATTTTCATCAACTTCCTGCAGGAGTACGATAAACTCGTCGCCTCCATATCGACTTGCTGTGTCACTTTCCCGGATACATTTGCTCAAGCGATCACTTACCTGTTTCAGGATAAAATCACCTGCCTGATGACCGTAATTATCGTTAACGGGTTTAAATTCATCAATATCAATAAACAATATTGAAAGTCCTGATTTATGCCGGCGCGACATGATCATAGCTGCCGATAATCTGTCATTTAACAAATATCTGTTTGGCAACCCGGTTAACTCGTCATGATGTACCATATGCTGAATCTTGTATTCCAGTTTTTTACGTTCAGTTATGTCTCTTATATCCAGGTAGAGCTCAATGGACTTTTCATCTTCACTGAATGAGATATTCATGAGCATTTCAGCATTTAATATAGTCTTATCTTTCCGGATTAGTTGTGTCTCAACACATTCATTTTCTAAACAACCTCTTTTGTGTGCGCTTTCCAGAATTTTGCTAAATTTAGACCTTGCCTCCTTTTCAAATATATTGATCGCTGGGTTTCCCAACATTTCTTTATCTTTATAACCCAGGAGTTCATAAACAGAAGCACTGATAAACTTGATTTTTCCCGTGTGTGGGGAGACCCCCATAATAATATCTGAACTCTTCCCCGTCAGTTGACTGTAATATTTCTCTCGTTGATATAACCTCAGAGAAGCTAATGAAAATAAAAATACAATCAGCATAACTGTAACAGTCTGAATACCTCTGATAATTTTTGTCCTAAGCGTTGCCTCATACTCAAGTGTTTCAGTGAGGTCGTTTATAAGATCAAGCAGTCGGAGATTATTCTCCTTCAGAATCATGACAATGCTTTCTATTTCTGGATAGGAATGGTGTTTATGGTCAATCAATAAACTGATAGCTTCATATACAGGGTTCCAAAGTGAAGTTGCATCATCCAGTATTTTTCTTGTTTCTAGACTTTTTAACTTGGGTATATAAACAACAGATCCTTCCGCACTAATCGTTTTTCCCCCAACAAGAAAACTGCTAAGAGTACGGTCAAATAGATCAGCCGCGCTACGCAGTTCGTTGATTGGTTCTGATGTATCAATACCTTGACTGTTATTAAACAGGAGAAAGTATGTTGCTTTAGTTATTTTCTGGGACAACATGCGCTGCCTACCAGATATATTTATGTTATTAGCATCATTCTCAAATTGAGATGTAAAGAAATAATTCAGCAGTAATAGGGACAAATCAAGGACTAAAACTGCCAGCAAAGGCAGGATAATGGTTTTGTATTTAAAATAAATTGTTTTCATTTGTCTGGAATTGTATTAACAAAATACCCACACAAATTTATTACTCAATACTCTATATGTTAACTAAATGTTAACGACATGTAATTTAACTGTATTAATACCGCAGTTATTTCTGAGAACAGCATTATTCTTCCATCATAGCTGGAAATGTCATTACATATAGTTCATGATGACCCTCGTTCATGATACTGCTTCCTGCAATTCAGGATTAATCAATAAATTCAAATTTAGCCATGTCCTCGTGAACAAATAAAAATTTTATGAGCTTCTTTTACGACCCAGGATATTAATTCAACTGATTCAATATAATATAACGTTTACCTATCCTTAATAAATACTCTGTATAGTTATTAAAAATGATTCCGGAATTTGGTCACTTTGCATTAAACCTTGCCCTGGGTATGGCCTGTATTCAGGCTTTCTTCCCGGTAGTTGGTGCCACACGAGGCAATTTCACATGGATGGCCCTGGCTCGTCCAGCAGCTCAAGGACAATTTATTTTTATCGTAATTTCCTTCTCATGTCTTGTGTATTCCTTTGTCACCAATGATTTTTCAGTGGCATATGTCGCCCAGAACTCCAACTCTACTCTGCCACTTGGCTACCGTATTTCAGCAGTTTGGGGAGGGCATGAAGGCTCACTGCTGTTATGGGCCCTGATCCTCAGTATATGGATGTTGGCTGTATCCTTATTCAGCCGGAACTTGCCGGAACTATTTGTTGCGAGAGTTTTGAGTGTAATGGGGCTTGTCAGTATCGGTTTTTTGTTATTCCTGTTGTTGACCTCAAACCCTTTCATCCGGCTATGGCCAGCACCCCAGAATGGGGCTGATCTCAACCCCCTGCTTCAGGATATAGGTTTGATCGTCCATCCTCCCATGCTTTATATGGGTTATGTTGGATTTTCGGTGGCCTTTGGTTTTGCCATTGCTGCACTTCTGGAGGGTCGCCTCGACGCCGCCTGGGCTCGTTGGTCCCGACCGTGGACTACTGCGGCCTGGGTATTTCTTACCATTGGTATTGCCCTGGGTAGTTGGTGGGCCTATTACGAATTGGGCTGGGGTGGCTGGTGGTTCTGGGACCCTGTAGAAAACGCATCATTTATGCCATGGTTGGTCGGTACGGCGCTTATTCATTCCCTTGCCGCAACCGAAAAACGGGGCGTCTTCAAGCACTGGACTATCTTGCTGGCAATCTGTGCATTTTCATTAAGTCTGTTAGGTACCTTCCTGGTCCGATCCGGTGTCTTAACATCGGTGCATGCTTTTGCTACTGATCCTGCCAGAGGTGTATTTATCCTGATCTATCTTGCTGTAGTCATTGGTGGTTCATTAACGCTTTATGCGTGGCGTGCACCAGGAAATCTGGGGGGAGGAGGTTTCAAGCCGTTATCACGCGAAACATTATTATTGATTAACAACATCCTGCTTGTCGTGGCAATGGCTACTATACTGCTCGGTACCCTCTATCCTCTTGTGCTTGATGCCCTTGGGCTGGGAAAACTATCGGTTGGCCCACCTTATTTCAATACAGTGTTCGTCCCACTGATGGTCCTCGTGGCTCTGTTCCAGGTTATCGGGGCCTTAGTACATTGGAAGCAGGATAAAACAACGCGGATCATACAACACCTCCGCTTTACTGCCATTGGTAGTATAGTTATTGGCATTGTTTTTATCGTCATTCTCGCAGACTTAACCGCATTAAAAGCTGCCATTGGTATCATAATGTCGGCATGGATAATATTTGGTGCTGCTGGAATTATCTATAATCAAGTATCAACAAAACAGAATCGCTGGTTATCTCTTCGTAATCTGTCACGATCTTTCTACGGTATGTCACTTGCCCATATAGGTCTGGGTGTCGCCATTATCGGGGTCACTATTTCAAGTATATACAGCACCGAGATGCATAAAAAGATGGTCCCCGGTGATAGCGTCGAACTTGGAATTTATACTTTTCAATTTGTGGACGTGAAAACTCATGACGGTCCCAATTATCAGGCATACGTAGGGGAAATACATATCTTTAAAAACGACAAACAGATTACCGAGCTTCGCCCCGAGAAACGTGTCTATCAGGTACGTAACATGCCAATGACAGAAGCTGGCATCGACCCCGGTATTACCCGGGATCTTTATGTCTCAATGGGTGAGCCATTCGATGACGGTGCGTGGAGTATGCGTTTTTATTACAAACCCTTTATTCGCTGGATTTGGTTGGGCACAATATTAATGGCACTGGGCGGCTTATTAGTAATGACAGATAAACGCTATCGTCGAATTCTGAAAATGGGGAAAACCATTTCTACTAGAAAGTTTCCCAAGGGGACAACAGAGCTACAATAGGTTGTGCAAATGACACATAAACAGATCCCACTGGCGATTTTTCTAATTCTTGTTATCTTTCTAGGCATTGGTTTGACTCGAGATCCCAGCTTGATACCTTCGCCTTTGATAGATAAAAAGATGCCTGAATTCTCCCTGACACAAATAAAGAATAGTGATAAAACACTAAGTTCTGTCGATCTGCTTGGACAGGTATCACTTCTAAATATCTGGGCATCCTGGTGCGTTGCCTGTCGTTCGGAGCATCCCGTTTTGCTGGAACTGGCACGAAGTGGGCTGGTCAACATTTATGGTCTTAATTATAAAGATCAACGTGAGGATGCGTTACGCTGGCTTGATTACTATGGTGATCCCTATACTACAAGTGCGTACGACTATACCGGCAAAACCGGAATTGAATATGGCGTTTACGGTGTTCCGGAAACATTTGTCATCGATAAAAAAGGTTTCATTCGTTATAAGCACGTTGGACCGGTAACAGACGATATCTTGAAAAAGAAGATCCTCCCCCTCATTGAACAACTCAAGGCAGCATCGATATGAGGACAAGAATATTACCAGTATTTTTCTTTTTGCTATTTACTTTTGTGTCGAATCCTCATGCTGCAGATATTCCTCTGGAATTTTCTGATTCTGTGCAAGAGGAACGATTTAAAAAGCTTGTAGAAGAAATACGTTGCCTGGTTTGCCAGAATCAGTCCCTTGCCGATTCCAGAGCAGATCTGGCTCAGGATCTACGACAAGAAATTTATCGTATGGTAATTACAGGAGACAGTAATGAAGTTATAGTCAATTATCTCGTCGCACGTTATGGTGACTTCGTTCTGTATCGCCCACCTCTCAAACCAACCACATATCTCCTTTGGCTAGGCCCTGTGATCTTTTTAATTTTTGGTGCTTATTTTGCGATCACCACGATACGTAAGAAAAAATATAAGGAACTCAGTCCAAAGGAACAAAAACTTGCTAGCCAGCTCCTGAACGAAGTTCAAGAAGAGAGTGACCAGTCATGATGATTTTCTGGTTGATTATTACATGCATGTTACTACTTGCATTTGTCTTTGTACTTCCTCCTCTGATACGTCAACCTCATAGGGTTGATTCAACTGCTCGCAATAAAATCAATATTGGGATTCATAAAGAGCACCTGCAAGAATTGCAGAATGAATTGAATGAGGGTGAGCTAAGCCAGAAAGATTTTGATAATACTTATCATGAACTCGAGCAGGCATTACTCTCTGATATTACCGACGACAATCAAATCCATTCTAATAAAGTCTACGAACGATCTACCCGAACAGCAATTTTGATCACCGTTTTTTTACCAATATTTGCAATAGGTTTATATCTAATACTTGGGGAAATAGATTTAATTGATGCCAATATGGATACAAGCTCGAAACAAAGTCAAGGTGAAGTGCATTCCGTTAATGATATGATTGCTCGTTTGAGTTCACGACTACAGGAACAACCCGGGAATTCCGAAGACTGGATAATGCTGGCTAGATCAAACCTTGTTCTTGAACGCTTCGATGATGCTGTTTATGCCTACCGAAAAGCACACGAATTGCTTGGAGATGAACCCCGGTTTCTGTCTGATTTTGCTGAAGCCCTGATCCTGGCAAATGATGGTCACACTGAAGAATCGATTAGTCTGGTCAAGCTTGCTTTGCAAAATAACCCTGATACTCCAAAAGCACTATGGATTGCGGGCAACTACTCTAACCAGCTAGGCGAAACTGAACAATCACTGGAATATTTTGAGCGACTACTAAATCTATTGCCTCCTGGCAGTAAGGAAGCAAATAAAATACAAAATAACATTACACAGATTAAACAAAAGTCTAATCCAGACTTGATTGATAGCAAAGTTACCTCATCTGATAGCAACGAAAGTACAATGACAGAATCAGTAACCACCACTACTGCCATTGATGTCTTTGTCAGTCTTGAACCTGCGCTTTTGAGAAAAATTAGTCCTGATGATACTGTCTTTATTTTTGCCCGGGCGACACAAGGTCCTCGTATGCCTCTGGCAATTGTCCGCAAACAAGCAGATGAGTTACCCGTCAAAGTGACACTGGATGATTCCTCTGCAATGTCACCCGCGACTAGACTCTCGAAATTCAGTCAGGTAATAATTGGTGCCCGCATTTCAAAAAGTGGTGATGCAATGCCCCACAGTGGCGACATGCAAGGATTAAGTGCTGTCATTAAACTTAATGAGATTACAGGTGTGCAAATCACCATTAATCAGGTTCTCCCTTAAAATCCTGATTAATATCCAAAAGTTACCATATCCGGTGGCCACGCACGTACGGCCAGAGTTGTACAATAGCAGATTAATAAAGCTTATTATATTTCCGTAGTGCCCAAATATAAATCAAATGATGTTATTGAGAAGACGGCCAAAAAGTCTGTTGCATAATGTATTCAAT